>NZ_JBFAZA010000002.1:182764-218709 GCF_040681595.1 Amycolatopsis sp. NPDC051716
CCGGCTCGACCCGCCCCCGCTCGCTTGGCTGACCTCCGCTACGGCCTCCTGACCTCCGCCCCGATCCGCGCAAGCACCTCTTCCGCACCAGCCGCGTCGAGCCGGCGCCCATCACGCAGCCGGACGGAAAGCTGCCCCTCGGCGACCTCCTGCGGGCCGATCACGGCCTGGTACGGCACCAGCCGCCCGTCTCGGATGCGCGCGCCGAGGCTGCCTTCCGATGCGATCTCCGCGCGCACGTCGCCGCACCGGGCCAAGACCTCCCGTGCGTACGGCACTTCGGCCGCGGACACCGGCAGCAGCCGCAGCTGCACCGGCGCCAACCAGGCCGGGAACGCGCCGCCGTGGATCTCGATCAGCTGGGCCACCGCGCGCTCGATGCTGCCGATGATGCTCCGGTGCACCATGACCGGCCGGTGCTTCGCCCCGTCCGCGCCGACGTACTCGAGGCCGAACCGCTCGGGCTGGTGGAAGTCGACCTGGACGGTGGACAGGGTCGATTCGCGGCCCGCGCCGTCGGCGATCTGGACGTCGATCTTCGGTCCGTAGAACGCCGCTTCGCCCTCGACCGCGTCGTACGGGAGGCCGTCGAGGACCGAACGCAGGATCTCCACGGCGCCGGCCCAGTTGCCGGGCACGTACTTCCCGCCGGGACCGGGCAGGGAAAGCCGGTAGCGCGCCGGGCTGATGCCGAGCGCGTCGTAGGCCCGCCGGATCAGGGCCAGTGCGGCCGCCGCCTCGGCTTCGACCTGGTCGAGGGTGCAGAAGACGTGCGCGTCGTTGAGCTGGATCGCGCGCACCCGGCTCAGCCCGCCGAGCACACCGGACAGTTCACTGCGGTACATCCCGCCGATTTCGGCCATCCGCAGCGGCAGCTCGCGGTAGCTGCGGCCGCGCGAACGGTAGATCACCGCGTGGTGCGGGCACAGGCTCGGCCGCAGCACGAGCTGCTCGCCGCCGACGTCCATGGGCGGGTACATCTCGTCGCGGTAGTGCGACCAGTGCCCGGAGATCTCGTACAGCTCGCGTTTGCCCAGCACCGGCGAATGGACGTGCTGGTAGCCCGCGCGCTGTTCGAGGGCGTGGACGTACTCCTCCAGGCTGTGGCGGATGATCGCGCCGTCGGGCAGCCAATAGGGCAGGCCGGCGCCGATCAGCGGGTCGGTGCCGAACAGGCCGAGTTCGCGGCCGAGCTTGCGGTGGTCGTGCATCGTGGACTCCCTCGTGGACGGCGAGGCGGAAGACCACAAGACGAAGCCCGGGGCAACCGCCCCGGGCCGGAAACATCGTTCAGCGCGCCGGGACACTCTCCGGCGTCGTCGTCAGTGCAGCGCGCTTCATGGGATCGACGGTAGCAACCGCCGCCAAGCCGTTTATCCCTCCGGAAGCTGGAACGTGTCGAACCGCGGTTTCCCGGCGGGCCGCAGCACGAGCACGTTTCACGCCGCCGGCGGTGTGCCGGGTCTCGACGTGCTCGAACGCCTTCGGCACGACGTCGTCCGGGAAGAGCCGGCGCCCCCTTGCCCAGCACGACCGGGTACACGCCGGGCGCCTGGTGGACGCCGTCGAGGGGCAGGAACGGGGTCGTGCCGATTCGACAACCCGGCCGTAAGGAGTTCAGGAGTCCAGGAACAGCTCCAGCTGCTCGACGACGAAGGCGTGGTCGTCGGCCTGCGGGAGCCCGGACACGCCGACCGTGCCGACCGGCCCGACCCCGCGCACCAGCACCGGGAACACACCGCCGTGTGCCGCGTAACGGGCCTGGTCGAGGCCGGACTGCTCCTCGAACGAGCCGCCCTTCGCGCGGAACTGCGTCCCGACGAAAAAGGAGCTGTGCCCGAAGCGGTCGACGACGCGGCTCTTGCGGTCGATCCAGGCGTCGTTGTCGGCCGACGTCCCGGGCAGCGCGGCGTGGAAGAGCCGCTGGCCGTTGCGCCGGACCGAGATCGTCACCGGCAGCCCGCGGTCGCGGGCGGCCGTCAGCAGCTGCTGGCCGAGGGCGAGGGCGGTCTCGTTGTCGAACCGGGCGAACTGGAGGCGTTCCTCCTGCTCGGCGAGCTGGGCGAGGCGGTCGGCTTCGGTCATGGACGTATTAAATCAACAGCGTTGTTTAATTGCCAGTGAACTCGGTCAGGGACAGCACGTTGCCGTCCGGGTCGCGGAACCAGGCGATCCGGCCGCCCGGCGTGGTCCAGATTTTGTCGGTGTCCTGTGGCAGCGTGTCGAAGGTGAGGAACTCCACGCCACGGTCACGCAGCTCGGCCACCGCCGCCCGGATGTCGGCCACGGCCCAGCCGAGCACGGTGAACGGCTGCGGCGTGAACTCGGCGACGGCGGTGACGCGCAGCATGGTCGCGCCGCTGCGGAACACACACGCGAAGGGGGTCTGCTCGATGAACTCCAGCCCGATGACATCCGTGTAGAAGGCGCGCGAGCGCTCGAGGTCGACTGACGGTGCGAAGGCGACCAAATCCGCTGAGTTGAGCATGGCTTCACCTCTCTCGGTGGCGAACGTACCCCTCGGCCGAGCCGCGGCCGGGGGACCAGGAGGTGGGCATGGGGCGGATCCGTCGTCGCACGGTGCTGGGCGGTGCGGCCGCGGCCACCGTCGCCGGCGCGCTGCCGGTGGCCTGCGCCCCCGTGCCGCGGACGGGCAAGATCGACGACGTCCGCCACGTCGTCGTGCTGATGCAGGAGAACCGGTCGTTCGACCACTACTACGGCACCATGGCCGGCGTACGCGGCTTCGGCGATCGCGCGGCCCTGCGGGACGTCTTCCGCCAGCGCGGCGACAAAGGCGGCCCGGTGCTGCCGTTCCACCTCGACACGTCCGTTGTGGACGGCCAGGACCTCGGCGAGCTGCCGCACGACTGGAACAGCACGCACCGCGCGTGGAACGGCGGCGCGTACGACCGCTGGACAGCGGCGAAGAGCCCGATGACGATGGGGTACTTCACGCGCGAAGACCTCCCGTTCCAGCACGCGCTGGCGAGCGCGTTCACCCTCTGCGACAACTACTTCTGCTCGATCCAGGGTCCGACGCACCCGAACCGGCTGTACCACTGGACCGGCACGATCGACCCGGACGGCCTCGCCGGCGGCCCCGCGACGCACAACGCGCCGGACTACGAACCGTCCTTCCGCTGGACGACCTACCCCGAACGGCTCGAGGCCGCGGGCGTCTCCTGGCGGATCTACGCGAACGACGAGGAGCGTGGCGTCCCCGAGCACTTCGTCGGCGACTACGGCGACAACCCGCTCTGGCTGTTCCAGAACTTCCACGACGCGCTGTACTCGATGGACCCGGCGAAACGCCGGCTGGCCGAACGCGGGAACCTGCGCAAGCGGCTGCAGCCCGACTCGGGGAAGGGAAAGGACCTCGACCACGTGCTGGCCGAGTTCATCGCCGAGTGCGCGGCCGGCACGCTGCCCGCGGTCTCGTGGGTCGTGGCTCCGTACGGCTACTGCGAGCACCCGGCGGCGCGGCCGGTCGACGGCGCCGCGTACCTCCAGCGCATGCTGAAGGCGTTGTGGGACAACCCGGAGCTGTGGGAATCGACGGTCGTCTTCATCAACTACGACGAAAACGACGGCTTCTTCGACCACGTCGTCCCGCCGACGCCGCCGCCCGGCACCCCCGGCGAATACCTGCCGGGCTACCGGCCGGAGAAGGGCGAGCCGTCCGGGGCACCCGTCCCGATCGGGCTGGGCCCGCGCGTGCCGATGACCGTCGTTTCGCCGTGGAGCCGCGGCGGCTGGGTGAACTCACAGGTCTTCGACCACACGTCGGTGCTGCGGTTCCTGGAGACCTGGACCGGGGTGCGCGAGCCGAACATCTCGGCGTGGCGCCGGGCCATCTGCGGCGACCTGACCAGCTGTTTCGACTTCCAAGCGCCCGATACGACCATCCCGCTGCTGCCCGACGCGAGCGCGTTGCGCGCCGAAGCCGACCGGACGCAGGCCCGGCTGCCGAAGCCCGGGCTGGGGCCGGGCTCGCTGGTGCAGGACCCCGGCACGGCGAAGGCGCGCCCGCTGCCCTACCAGCCGGTCGCCTGGGTCACGGCCGAGGCGGGCGTCCTGAAGCTCCACCTGGCCAACCACGGGACGCAGGCGCTGCAGCTGGCCGCGTACGCCTACCACGCAGGCGGGGCGTCGCAACGCTTCGACGTCGGCCCGGGCGCCTCGATGGCGGGCGAAATCGCGCACGGCGGGACGTACGACGTCGCCATCCACGGTCCGAACGGGTTCGTCGTCGAGGCTTCGGGCGGCCTGGGCCTCGATGCGGCGGTCACGTTCACGCCCGCGCCCGCACTGCGGGTCACGGTGACCAACAGCGGTCCGTCACCGGTCACGCTGAACGACGTCACCCTCCCGCCGGGTGGCGCGCACGACTTCCCGGTGCCGGCGCGCCACGGCTGGTACGACGTCACGTTCGAGACGCCCGGGTGGCGCCGCCGGTTCGCCGGTCACCTGGAAGACGGCCGCCCGTCGCGGACCGGGCCCTAGCGGAGGGAGTCCAGCGCGAAGGCGGCGAGCATCGCGACGCCGTGGGGCATCGCGTCCTCGTCGAAGAGCACGCGGTTGGAGTGGTTCGCCGCCGCTTCGGCGGGGTCGACGCCAGGCGGGCACGCGCCGAGGAACGCGTACGCGCCGGGGACGCGTTGCAGGACGTAGGAAAAGTCCTCGGCGCCCATCAGCGGGTCGGCGAGCAGCTCGACGTTGTCCGGTCCCAGCACGGCCGCGCCGAGCCGCAGCACCTCGGCGGCGACGCGATCGTCGTTCACCGTCACTGGGTAGCCCGGCTCGACGTCGGCGACCACGCGGCAGCCGTAGGCCGCGCCGACCTGCTCGCACACCTTCGGCAGCTCGGCGCGGACCAGCGCGCGCGTCTGCTCGGACAGCGTGCGGATCGTGCCCTCGAGCTCGGCGGTCTCGGGGATGATGTTCGTCGTCGTGCCGGCCTGGATCCGGGTCACCGAGAGCACCGCGGGGTCGAACACGCTGACCCGGCGCGTGATCATCGTGTGCAGCGCCCCGACCATGGCCGCGGCGGCCGGCACCGGATCGATGGTGTGCTGCGGCGCCGAGCCGTGGCCACCCTTGCCCGTGACGCGCACGTGGAACGAGTCCGCCGACGCCATCAGCGGGCCGGGCCGCAGCTGCAGCAGGCCGCTGGGCGCGTTGGCGAGGATGTGGACGCCGAACGCCCGCTCCACCCGCGGGCCGGCGGCGTCGAGCACCCCCTCGTGGATCATGAACCGGGCGCCGTGGTGACCTTCCTCACCCGGCTGGAACATGAACACGACCGACCCCGCCAGCTGGTCCCGGCGCTCCGCCAGCAGCCGCGCCGCCGAAGCGAGCATCGCGACGTGCGTGTCGTGCCCGCACGCGTGCATCGACTCCGGGTCCTCCGACGCGAAGTCGAGACCGGTCTCCTCGGTCAGCGGCAGCGCGTCCATGTCGCCGCGCAGCAGCACCGCCGGACCGGGCCGCGCGCCGCGCAGGACGGCCGTCAGCGACGTCGTGGCCCTGCCTTCGGTGATCTCGAGCGGCAGGCCGTCGAGGGCCTCCCGGATCGCCGCCTGCGTGCGCGGCAGGTGGAGGCCCTGTTCCGGGTGGCGGTGCACGGCCCGGCGGAGGGCGACCGTGCGGTCTTGCAGCGCCCGCGCGTCGTCGAGGAGCCCGGCGAACGGTGTGCCGGGCAAGGTGGGCAGGTCAGTGGGGCCGGTCATGGTCCCGATAGTGCCGCATGCGGCGCTTCGGGCGCACCGTGCGTGCGCGAGATCCACCGGCGGAATACGGTGTGCGCATGGCGGTGGAAGAGCCGGTCACGGGCTTCGCGGTGGCTGTGGTCCGGGAAGACGGTCGGTGGCGGTGCAGTGCGCTCGACCCGGGGGCGTTGACCGAGCTGGACGCGGCGATCACTGAACTGGGCAAACTACGTTCCACCGGCGCGAGCTTCGGGCTGCTGGCGGTCGACGACGAGTTCTTCGTGATCGTCCGGCCGAGCCCGCGGGGGCCGTCGTTGCTGCTCTCGGACGCGGCGGCGGCGCTGGACTACGACATCGCGGCGGACGTCCTCGACGTCCTGCGCGTCGACCCACCGGACGAGGAGGACGACTCCGTCTGGCCCGAGGGCGACCTGGAGATCCTGACCGATCTCGGGCTGCCCGGGCCGGAGCTGGAGGTCATCGTCGGCGAGGTCGACCTCTACCCGGACGAGCAGCTGCAGATGGTCGCGCAGCGCTGCGGGTTCGGCAGCGAGTTCGCCAAGCTCCTGGACGAGCTCTGAGACGCCCGTCCGACACCGAGGCCGTGGAGGCCGCGCTGGAAGCGGCGCGGGCCCCCGGCGCGGACGTGCCGATCGGGGCGGTCGTGTTCGGCCCCGACGGCCTCCCGCTGGCCGCGGCCCGCAACGCACGCATCGAGCTGGGCGACCCCACGGCGCACGCGGAGATCCTCGCCCTGCGCGCGGCGGCCCAGGTGGTGGGCGACGGCTGGCGGCTCGAGGGCTGCACGCTGGCGGTGACGCTCGAGCCGTGCACGATGTGCGCGGGAGCGCTGGTGCTGGCCCGCATCGCCCGGCTGGTGTTCGGGGCGTGGGAGCCCAAGACGGGCGCGGTGGGGTCGTTGTGGGACGTCGTGCGTGACCGCCGTCTCAACCACCGCCCTGAAGTGCACGGAGGCGTCCTGGTGGACGAGTGCGCCGGGCTCTTGGAGACGTACTTCGCGATGCGCCGCTGAGAATTGGGTACTCCTCCGGTATGACGATGAAGCACCGGATCCAGCAGGCAGTGGGCAGCGCTCGCGAGAAGGCCGGCGAGGTCACCGGCAACCGCCGTCTGGAAGCATCGGGCCGAACCCAGCGACGCACGGCCCAGCTGCGCTCAACGGCGTCGGACGTCGGCCGCCGAGCCCGCCGCGTGGCGCGCGAGGCCCAGGTCAGGCTGCGCGGCAACCGGCCCGCCGACCCCAGGTGAGCCCCAGCTCCGCCCTCGGGTATTGTTCTTCGCGGTGGCGTGTCCGAGCGGCCGAAGGAGCACGACTCGAAATCGTGTGACGGCTAATCCCCGTCCGTGGGTTCAAATCCCACCGCCACCGCTCTACGCAGGCAGAACGCCGGACCTCCCTTCGCAGGAGGTCCGGCGTTCTCGCTGAGGGTCTCAATTCGGGTCTCAGATGCCCCCTGATCAGGCGGGCACGAGCGCGCCTTCTGGGCCGTCGTCCTCCTCGTCTTCGTCGTCCGGATCGGCCCACATGTGGGCGCCCACCTGCTCCGCCACCGACGTCACCAGTTCGGTGTTGACGTGCATGTACCGCTTGGCCACGGCCGCGTTGGACCAGCCCATCAGCTCCATCACGGCGGGCAGCGGCACCTTGAGCTCCAGCAGCACCGTTGCGGCGGTGTGCCGCGCGTCGTAGAGTCGCGCGCTGCGCACGCCTGCCAGGCGCAGCAACGCTTTCCATGCCCGGTTGTCCGGCGTCGGGTGCGTCGGCCGGCCGATCGGCGTGGCGAAGACCCAGTCCTCCTCCTCCCAGAGAACCGCCGCCGCTTCGCGTTCCTCCGCCTGCTGGACGCGGTGCGTCTCCAGGGCCTCGATGACTGGCCGGGGAAGGCCGATGACGCGGCGTCCGGCCCGCGACTTCACCTCACCGACGCCGGCTCGTTGTGTGCTCGGGTGGATCATCGGCTGGTCATCTTGTTGGCGCCTTTGAGGGCCTCGACCTGAGGGTTCAGCGGTTATCTAATAAGCGGAGGACGGCGAGAGAATTTCCGTTCCTCGGCCAACTGCCATCGCCATTAGTTAACGATCCACACTTGGTTCTCCCACTAGCTCGACATATAGCGGACTTGCCACAACTAGACGCGCGGACTTTCCGTCCAAGTACTCGCATTGCATGCTCGCGGTAACTCGGGCATATCCAGCCATCCATGCGGCATACTCCTGAGGAACCGCTCTATCCATTCGACTAAGTATCCATCCAAGGTTAACGTGCAAAGACACATCAAAGCCAAGTCGCTCGTTCATCTCTGCCCATTTTTTGGTCTTTTCAGCCCACTCTCCGCTTTCAAGCATGGAAACAAACTCGCGAAACCCGTGCGCATCGGAAGGATTGCCGAAGAATGATCTCTCCCTTGTGGGGGTTTCCGTAGCCGCTTGGCCGACCAGGTGTTCCGGATGGCCATGTAGAAGCAATCTTGTTGACTGTTTATCATCCTGTCGTGCGTCCCAAAAAAGGACAATAGGCCCGACGATTTCGGTCGCAATAGGATGGGCTGTGTTTGCGAGCGTGTAGTTAAGACGTGCTTCATACTGTATCCAGTCGCCCGCCTGGAGCCTGTCGTCTTCGTACCACCGCACGACCCGCGACGACTCTAGATGGTCCAGAACTTTGGCAAGACTCGGATGACGACTCTCGGGAGCGTCGGATAGTGCGAACTTGGCTCCTATGCCGGGCGCCTTGAGTTCGGTCTCGCGAACCCTGCGAAATAGAGCAATTCGTGATCTTTTTGGCTGGAATGATCGAAGTTTTCGCCTTGACAGATACACCAGCTCGCGCATGGGACCAGGATGACCCCAGGCAGGCTCGACAGCAAGGGGCTCGGCGCGCTGACGCGGCGGTCGCTGGTGTACTCACGGACACGACCAAGAGGACGCCGCATCCGGTGTTCAAAGAGGCCCTCGAGGACAAGATCGGGTCCGCGAGGGCCTCTTTACGTCAGGCCACAGGATTGTGACCAGTGCGCGCGGTGAACAGCGTCCCGGCCCGGACTGCGGACCTGACCTCGTCGAGAGCGAGACCATCGGCCTGGACGATTTCGCGCGTCCGTTCCAGCCCTGGGAACCCCGCGTATCCCTCGTTCGTGTGAAACGCCAGGGGGCCGCGGGTGGCCGGACTAGATGATTTCGCGGTCCTTGAGGCCGGCGACGCCACGTGCACCACCGCATATACCGCGCGCCGTGCGCGGTATATCCCGCCGCTCCCGCGGCAAAACCGCAGGTCAGGCAATTACCGCGCTACCGCGCTTACCGCGCACACCAGTGCGAGGCCCGACGGACAGGGGCGCACCCTGCTCCGTTGGGGGCGACCAGTTCGACCCACGGGTCCGTCTCAGTCTCCGTCTCAGTTCAGGCCCGTTCAGACTGTGGGCTGCTGTTCCAGGTGTGTCCTGGCCAGGGCTTCGGTCCTCGGATGAACCCGGCTGAACGGTCGTGCCGAGATCTGAAAAGCGGAAGGTCGCCGGTTCGACCCCCGGCCCTGGCCACCGTTCTGATCGGCCAAACAGCCGCGCATCGTGCAACCGGGACTCCCGCACCCCCGCCTCTTCGAGCAGCGCCTTCCACTCGTCCAGGTGGTGCGACAGCTGGCGACGTTGTCACACCACCTGCCGGTACGCGTTGTGCAGCTCATCGACCAGGTGGGCGTGGTCGAGTCGGCGAGGTCCAGACGATCCTCGCAGGAGCGGACCACTAGGGCGTGTCTGACAAAAGTCTCGGCCGACGGCTGCCATGCTCTCGTGTGTGTCGCGGTTTCAGTTGCTCTCGGATGAGCAGTGGGCGTTGATCGAGGACCTGTTGCCGGTCCGTACCGGTAAGCGTGGGCGCCCGTTCTCGGATGCGCGGGCGATGGTGGAGGGGATCATCTACCGGTATCGGTGCGGGCTGGCGTGGCGGGATGTGCCGGCGGTGTTCGGTCCGTGGCAGACGATCTGGACCTGGCATCGCCGGATGGCCGGCGACGGAACCTGGGACACCGTGCTGCAACGACTGCTCACCACAGCAGACGCGGAGGGGTTGGTGGACTGGTCGGTCTCGGTCGATTCCACGATCGCTCGGGCGCATCAGCACGCCACCAACATCACCCGTCCCACAGGGGGCTGGGTCGAACTACACGGATCTGCTGACCGAGCCGCCTGATCACGCGATCGGCCGCTCCCGCGGCGGCTGGAGCACCAAGGTGCATCACCTCGTTGACGGCAACGGCCGGCCGCTGGTGACGCTGGTCGGGCCCGGCCAGGCCGGGGACGCACCGATGTTTCCGCACTTGATGCGGCACCTGCGGATCCGCCGAGCGGGACGCGGTCGGGCCCGCACCCGACCCGACCGCGTCCGCGGTGACAAGGCCTATTCCTCGAGGGCGATCCGCGGCCATTTGCGGACGCGCGGCATCGCTGCGGTGATCCCGGAGCCAGCCGATCAGGTAGGGCACCGCCAACGCCGCGGATCCCGCGGCGGCCGCCCACCTGCCTTCGACGCGGTGGACTACCGCGGCCGCAACGTGGTCGAACGCCGGTTCAACCTGCTCAAACAATGGCGCGGCCTGGCAACTCGTTACGACAAGCTCGCCATCATCTACAGGTCGGCGGTCGTCCTGCACGCTGTGGTCACCTGGACCAAGGCATTGTCAGACACGCCCTAGTCGCCCGTAGCAATCCCGCGCTCGGGGGTTGACGTCGGTGGCTGCGCTGATGTGGTCGGTCCTGAACTAAATGCGCGATGACTGTTCGTTTCGTCCAGACCGCGTATGTGTCTCAATGCATTATTGACGAATGTGGCGCGAGCCGCCACAAATTTCTCATGTGCCTTATCCCATTCCGGGTGGTCAGGATGGAGGTCTTCGGCCGCCAGATTAGTGGCCGGGTTGCCCTGGTCGAGCAGGCGTCGAATATCTCGCAATGTGCGAGTCACTTTCTCGTAGGAATTAAAGACGCCAGGGTCGTCCGACAGGTGCATGACTGACTCTTGGTAGGCCATCTCTCTGTCCGTGTCGATCAATCGTCGGACGAGTTCCGCCTGATCTACGACGACTTGCTCAAGAGTGTCCGTCCTTCTTCTGTAGGTGAAGCTCGCGAAGTCGCTCAGCGCGTGCATGTAGTTTCGCGCAGCCGTCAGTGCGGCTGTGTAGATTACGCGGTAGTGATCTCGCTCGGCTCTTCTTATTTGGCGGAGGTGCTCCTTTTCCCTTCGCCGGCTCTCCAGCTTGTCATTCCACAGGAGGACTATAAGTGACACCAAGGCGGCGGACCCCGCCGAAACCACAGAAGATACCCATGTTCCCATGAAGTCATGGTCGCATCTTGAGTTCCACCGAGGGTGGCGACGGGGTTCGCCCGATGGGATGAAGAATGCCTCGTTACCTGCGGAACAAGACGGCGACCTCGGTAAAGAGGCGACAGGTCGACGAGGCGGTCGTGTCCCGCTCGCGGAGGGTCACAGATGGGGTCCCAGTTCGTGCCCGTTCAGCGGGGCCGCTGGTGTTGCAGAGGTCGCGTTGAGCTGCGGAAACGTACCCGCTCGGATCACCTCGAACAGGTAGGCTCGGTGAACGCTGAGCGTGAAGTGTGCCACTAGGCTGTTGCACTCGCACGTTGCACCGTGGAGGAGGACCATATGAGTGAAGTTCCCAACTGGATATCGGCTTGCTCGGCATTTGTGGCGCTCCTGTTTGCGGGAATTGCCGCGTGGTGGACAGGGAAGTCGGCGCGGGCGGCTGAGAAGCAGGTTTAGGCGGCGAATGCGCAGGTAGAGGCCGCAAATGCTCAGTTGAAGTTGGCGGAGGCCGCTGCAGAACGCCAGGAGATCCGTGCTGCTGAGTCTGAGGCGCGGGCCAGCCGTGCCGAGATCCGAGAACGCGAACAATATGCTGCTGCGGAAGAACGTTTCTTGAAGAGTCAACTCGACTCTCGGGCGCCCGCGGCATTTATTAAGGTCGAGCCAGGTTATAATCGAGGTTTCTCGATCTTGGATGGTGCACCAGCGCGACGTCGATCTGTGCCGGATTTGGTGGCTCTCCCCGCTTCCGAGTTGCATAACCTTAGGAACATAGATACTGACTTCATGTCTTATGGATTCAATAGGGCGATTCATGACAATAATGCGATCGAAATCGCAAGTGGGGAAGAGTACGCCTTTGTTGTAACGGTCACTCTGGAGTTGGTGAACGTGTCACGCTATCCGGCACGTATCGACATGTTCAATGCCGCTGGATTCGAGGTCATAGGTGATTTTCCTGGAAACTTCGCCATTGTGCCGCCGGAGACTACGCGCTTTGCTCTGGCGAGGCGTTACATTCATACCGGCGAACTTAGGGCTGTGAATGGATCTGGCTACGTGGAGTACGAGAACTCGATGCCTCGCATGGAATTTTGGGTTCGAGATCTTGGAATGAATATCCTAGATAAACATGTCCTGACGCTGGACCTAAGGTTTTTTCGGATGGATGGATCTAGGATTATCGTCGATAAGATGCCGGCCTATTCCTGGTCTGAGTACGCAGAGCAAGTGCCCCCGAGGATCTACGAACGCATCGACACTGCGAAGGAAGCCGCGCTTCGTGAAGCGCGCGACACTGCGACCGGAAAAGGCTGATCATCAGGTGCTGTATGCCCGCTAGCGGGCCCGATCGACAGGGGCGGCGGAGGACTCAGGGAATGGCGCGGCAAGACAGTAGGTAGACCCGGGCGTGAGATCTCGCCGGTTCCCGGGCGGCCCAGTCTTGCCGTCGTCGCCGCGGTACCAGGGCCGGCGGCGATAGACATGTCGGGCAGGATCGCGGTGCAGGCGACGGGTGGCGTAGTGGGCCGCGGGTGCCGGATGCCGTCGCGGCTGAGCAGGGTCCCCAAGGGCGAGACCTGCTCGGTTGTTGACCTCCAGTTCGCTCGTGGCCAACTCCGGAGGAGGTCTCAGATGGGGTCTCAGTTCGTGCCCGTTCGGCGCGGTGCTGGCGTTGCAGAGGTCGCGTTGACCTGCGGAAATGTACCCGTTCGGACCGCTCGGGACAGGTAGGCTCGGAACTCGAAATCGTGTGACGGCTAATCCCCGTCCGTGGGTTCAAATCCCACCGCCACCGCTCTACGCAGGCAAACCGCCCGGCGACCCTCATGGGGTTGCCGGGCGTTTTGCTGTCCCGTCTCGGTTTCCGTCTCAAATGCTCCCTCTGGGCCGTGGTGACTGGTGCGCGGACCCTTCTGTGCGTCCTGTCCGGAGGCTTCGCCGGGGCCGTGTTCGGCGTCCTGGGCGCGACCGAGGCGCAGGCCGGCCCGCGGGCCCCGATTCAGGCGGACGGGGGCGGTGGCGGCGTGGCACCGGCTCCCAAGCGACAGCCCCCAATCCGCCGCCTCCCCGGCCAACACCGGCCGCGCCGGCACCGGCCGGGCGCACGCCCTCGCAACCGGCGAAGACCAAGGCGGCGGCTCCGCTGCCGGCACCGGCGCCGGCCAGGCAGGCCGCTCCCCAACCCGCGCCGGCCGCGAAGACCCGTCCGGGCTCGAACACGCCGGCCCCGAAACCCGCGCAATGGCCGGACCCGCTTGGACAACGACAAGAACAAGCCGCTCGGCGGTTTCGGCTCCCTCTCCGGCACACCGCTCGGGGCGGCGAAGCTGAGCCGTCCGCTTGACTTGAAGGGCTCTTGAAGTGTGACCGTGGTCGGCACCAGCTGATCACCAGGAGCGCACCATGACCGTTCTCGTCACCGGAGCCACCGGCCACACCGGGCGTCACGTCGTCGCCGGGCTGAAGGCCGCCGGCGTGCACACCAGAGTTCTCGTTAGAGACGAGACGAAGGCGCCGGACGGCGTCGACGTCGTGCAGGGTGACATCACCGATCCCGCCGGAGCCGCCGACGGGGTCGACGCCGTCTACCTGCTCTGGCCCTTCTTCTCCGCCGACGGCATCGAGAAAGCCCTGGAACCTTTCAGGGGCAAGAAAATCGTCTACCTCTCCGCCATGTCCGCCGAGGACGGGGGCGTGTGGGGCGACGTCGAAGCCGCCGTCGAGAAGGTCACCGGCGACTGGACCTTCCTCCGCGTCACCGGGCTGGCCACCAACGCGCTCGCCTGGGCGCAGGACATCGAAACCGGTGTCGTCCGGGCGGCTTACGGGCAGGCGAAACGGTCGGTCGTCCACGAACGCGACGTCGCCGACATGGCCGTCAAGGCGCTCACCGAGGACCACGCGCGGCAGGTTTACCTTGTCACCGGCCCGGAATCCGTCGCGCAGGCCGACCAGGTCCGGCTCATCGGCGAGGCGCTCGGAAAGCCTGTCACGTGGGAAGAACAGCCGCCGGAAGAGGCGATAGCGCAGCTGAGTGGCTACCTGGGTGCGGAATTCGCGGCGGGCGCGGTGAACCACTGGGCGTCACTCGTCGACGACCCGGAACCCGTCTCGCTGGACGTCGCCCGCGTCACCGGGCATCCCGCGCGGCCCTTCGCGGAGTGGGCGCGCGAGCACTTCAGCTGAGTTCGACGGCCGGGGCCGTCAACGGCTCCAGTTCGGCCGCCAGCGCGGCCAGCGCCGCGATCTTCTCCTGCACGGCCCGGACCACCGCCGCGCACGTGGCGCCGACCTCGCTCACCACCTCGGCCGAACGGTCGCCGGCCAGCACCGCCGACACCGAGGCCGCCGCGGTGGAAGCGAGCGCGCACACCTCCTCGGACGCGGTCACCGCCAGCTCGTCCAGCCGGTCGGCGATGCGGACGCCCAAGGCCGCCGTCGACGCGGCCGCGCGCGCCGCCGCCGCGTACTGACCGTCCACTGTGTCCGCCCACGTGCCGAAAGTCTCGGTGCTGCCGCCGTTTTCGGCGTGCTCGACGCCGGCGCGGAACTCCGCCTGCGCCGAGGTCACCCCCAGCGCGCCGGTGTCGATCGCCGAGGCGGACGTGCGGATCGACGCCGGGGCGCAGTCGAGGTGCCGCAGCGCCGCCACCGGATCCGCGACGCCGAGCCGGCCCGCCGCCGCGCGCAACGCGGACAGCTGCGAAGCCGCCGACGCCAGGGCCGGGTGTTCGAAGACCTCGGCGGTCACGGTGCCACCGCTAACCGCCCCCGGAACCCGGTGCTCCGCGTGCTCACCGCCGCCATCCGCAGCCGGCCCGCCAGGTCCGACGTCGCGTCGCCGAGGACGCGTGCGTCCGCCTCGCGCGCCGCCAGCGCCGTCGCCCAGCGCGCGGCCAGCTCACGGGCCTGCGGCGAAATGCCGAACGGCGTCGAATCGACGCGGGCTTCGGCGAACCTCCCCGCTGCCTTGTCGTCGGCGGCCGCGGCCTGGTCGAGCAGGTCGGCGGCGGCCCGCAGCCGGTCCGGCTTCTGCGGGGGGTTCCGGGCGAAGCCCCCGGGGCGATGCCCCGCGCTGTCACCGATCCGCGAGCCTCTGCCTTCCGGCATGGGGACCTCCGTCATCAAGAGCGCTCACCCGATCGGGGAAGATCTTGCCTCATGCTCCCGAGCCGCCCGCATCGCGGTGACCTGCGGCGTTGTCCAGCGTTCCACCAAGTGGACGTCTTGACCGCACGTCGGGAAGAAAGCGACCATGAACGCATGTCCGCCACCTGGGAAACCACGCTGATCCGGGCTTGCGTGCGGTCGATCGGGGAGGGCGTCGTGGAGCTCCTGCTGCGCCGCGGCCGCCTGGGTTCGCCGCCCGCCTGACGCGAACCCGGCGTCCGAATTCCCCGAAAACCCTTGGAGCACAACCATGTCCGTAGATCTTCCTGCCCGGATTCAGCTGCGCGGGGCCGTCACGCCCGCGGATGGCATCGTCGAAGGCCCCCGAATCCTCCGGGAACCGCAGCGGAAGCCGTACGAGCTGTTCACCCTCCGCCCGCTCGGCCGGGTGCTCGGTGCCGAGGTCGACGGCGTCGACCTCGGCGCGCCCGTGGGCGCTGACCTGCGCGAAGAGCTCAACCACGCCCTGCTCGAGTGGAAGGTGCTCTTCTTCCGCGACCAGCGGATCACCTCGGCGCAGCAGCGCGCCTTCGCCGCGAACTGGGGCGAGCTGGAAACCAACCCGTTCATCCCGCAGGGTGACGACGACGCCGTCACGCGCTTCGAGCGCACGGCGGCCATGCCCGGCTACGAGAACATCTGGCACACCGACGTCACCTGGCGGCCGGCCCCGG
The DNA here is from genome assembly GCF_040681595.1 of Amycolatopsis sp. NPDC051716. Lineage (NCBI taxonomy): Bacteria > Bacillati > Actinomycetota > Actinomycetes > Pseudonocardiales > Pseudonocardiaceae > Amycolatopsis > Amycolatopsis sp. NPDC051716. The sequence continues at coordinate 198,666 of NZ_JBFAZA010000002.1, forward strand.
CGCTCGGCTCGGTGCTGCGGCTGGTCGAGGTGCCGCCGGTCGGCGGCGACACGATGTGGGCCGACATGGCCGCGGCCTACGACAACCTGCCCGAAGACGTCCGCGCCCGCATCGACGGGCTCACCGCGGTGCACGACTACCTCCCCGGCTTCGACCGGTTCTCCGATCCCGCGCTGCTGGCGCGGTGGCAGGACCGCTTCCCGCCGGTGGAACACCCGGTGGTCCGGACGCACCCGGAGACCGGGCGGCGCACCCTGTTCGTCAACCAGGCGTTCACGACGCACATCACCGGCCTGGACCGGGCCGAGAGCGACCGGCTGCTGCGGTACCTGTTCCTGCAGGCTCACACGCCCGAATTCCAGGTCCGGTTCAGCTGGCGGCCGAACTCGGTCGCGTTCTGGGACAACCGCGCGACCCAGCACTACGCGGTCAACGACTACCACCCGCACGTCCGGATCGCGGAGCGCGTCGCCATCGCGGGCGACCGGCCGTTCTGAGCCTTAGCCTGGGGGTATGACCGATGAACCCCAGGCAGTGGTGACCGGTTTCCTCAAGGCCCTCGAAGACCTCGACGTCGACCGGGCGCTGACGTTCGCGGCGAGCGACATCGTGTACCAGAACGTGCCGTTGCCGCCCGCCCGCGGCGTCGCGGCGGTCGAAAAGCAGCTCAGGCTGCTGGCCCGGTTCGGCTCCGGGTTCGAGGCGCGCACGCACCACATCGCCGCGGACGGCAACGTCGTGCTCACCGAACGCACGGACGTCCTGCGCCGCGGCGCGTGGGAAGCGGAGTTCTGGGTGTGCGGCACGTTCGAGGTCGAGGCGGGCCGGATCGTGCTCTGGCGCGACTACTTCGACTGGACGACGGTACTGGCCGCGAGCGCGAAGGGCGCCGGGCGGGTCGCGCTGGCCGGCGCGCGCACGCTCCTCGATCGGTACAAGGGAAGGCAGGCGGTGCGCTAGACCCGGTGTTCGCCGCGGTCGTGGTCCCGAAGGTCCACGACCGCGGCTATCCCCAGCACCAGCACGAACACGCAACTGAGAACAATCAGCCCCCACATGATCGTTCTCCCTCCCCCCGTGTCGTGCCGATCGTGAGCTGTCGGGGAGTGGTCTGTGCCACTTTTCCGGCGGCTCACGCAGACCGTACCGCCGCTTAACTCAGGTTGTTCCGACCCTTGACCTTCATTTAAGGCAGATGCGCCGGATGGGTGACAAGCCCGTGTCCCGTTGTCACACACTGCGCGCGATCCGTTACGCACCAACAGGTACCGAGGCGATTCCGCTCTGGACGGTCACCGTCGTGGAGCGCAGTGCCGAGACCTCGGCGACGTACCGCAGCACCTTGTCCGCTTCGTCCCCGGCGAGCGGCTCGCACTCGTTGTCCGCGTTCCGCCGCACCGGGATGAGCTCGAGCCGCGGCTCGGCGCCGAACATGCACCCGGCCAGCAGCCCGTCCGGCCAGCCGGAGACGAGGCTGCCGAGGCTGTAGAGGATGGGACGGCGGCGGTACACCTCGACCGCCTGGATGGTGTGCGGCCCGTGCCCGGCGACCAGATCGGCGCCCGCGTCGAGCGCCGCGCGCCCGTACGCGACCTGGTACTCGGCCAGGTCGGGGCCCGGGAGGCCCCAATGCATCGAGACGACGACGTGGTCATAGGCGGCCTTCGCCTTCCGCACGTCGGCGACGAGCCGTTCCAGGTGTTCGGGGACCGGCGCCGTGCGGACGACCGGCGGGCGGCCCGGGATCTCCGCGACCCGGGGATCGGGCTGGTAAGCCGTGGTCGCAAACGCTTGCGCGACCCCCGGCGTGCTGGGCTGCGCGACTTGGCCGGGTGCACGGAGTGCGGTGTACGCGAGGAAAGCGACCTTTTCGCCGGATCGTTCGAGCACCGCGGGTGCGTGGGCGCTGTCGAGGTTCGCGCCCGCGCCGCAGTGGGCGATCCCGGCCTGGTCGAGCACGCCGAGGCTCGCCAGCGCGGCGGCCGGCGGATGCGGGGCGTCGTTGGCGACCGAGACGACGTCGACGCCGGTCGACTTCAGCGCTTCGGCCGTCGCCGCGTCGACGGGGCCTTCGAGGTTCACGAACCGGAGGTCGGCCCCTTCGAGCAGCGGGTTCAGCCGGCCGAGTGCGGCCGCGGGGGTGGTGCGGGCGGGGATGGTGACGTCTCCGCCGAGGACGAGCGTGATCACGAAACCTGCTCTGCCGAATGAGTGACGACGAAAGTAGTTGTTACGAATCGTTGCACCGTTGTCTTCCTCCTCCTCACTTGTTCGGGGGACTATGCCACGACTGTTCAAGCACAAAGGGGACTCAGGGTGACCAAGACCCACAGATCCAAGGCTGCCTTCACGGTGGCCGTCGCGTCGGGCCTGGTGCTCGGCGGCGTGGCCGCACCGGCCGCGCTCGCCGCACCGAGCGCCGACGCGGTCATCGCCGAGGTCTACGGCGGTGGTGGCAACTCCGGCGCGACGCTCACCAGCGACTTCGTCGAGCTCGCCAACCGAGGCGCGGCCGCCGCGAGCCTGGCCGGCTTCAGCGTCCAGTACCTGCCCGGTTCGGCGAGCCCGTCGAGCACCTGGCAGGTGACGCCGCTGGCCGGCAGTGTCGCGCCGGGTGGGCGTTACCTCGTGGCCGAGGGCAAGGGCGCCGGCGGCACCGTCGAGCTGCCCACCCCGGACGCGACCGGCGCGATCGCGATGTCGGCCACCGCCGGCACGATCGCCCTCGTCTCCGGCACTACGGCGCTGACCTGCAAGACCGCGGCCGACTGCGCCGCCGACGCGCGGATCAAGGACCTCGCCGGGTTCGGCACGGCGACCGTGCGCGAGGGCAACCCGGCCGCGGCGCCGTCGAACACGACGTCCGTCGCGCGCGGCACGGCGCTCGCCGACACCGACGACAACGCCGCCGACTTCACTGTCGGCGCGCCGACCCCGACCAACACCGCGGGCGAGTCGACCGGCGGGGACCCCGGCCCGGCGCCGACCCCGGCGAAGATCCACGACATCCAGGGCACAACGCGGATTTCGCCCTTCAAGGACAAGAAGGTCTCCGGCGTCACCGGGGTCGTCACCGCGACCCGGACGTTCGGCTCGTCGCGGGGCTTCTGGGTCACCGACGACCAGCCGGACACCGACCCGCGCACCAGCGAGGGCCTGTTCGTCTTCACCGGTTCGACGAGCCCGGCCGTCGCGGTCGGCGACGCGGTGACCGCGACCGGCACCGTCCGCGAGTTCTACCCGGACGCGCCCGCGACGTCGAACTACCAGTCACTGACCGAGCTGAGCAGTGCGGAGTGGACGGTCGGCTCGCACGGGAACGCCCTCCCGGCGCCGACCGTGCTGAACCCGGACACCGTGCCGACGACCTACGCGCCGCAGCCCGGCGGCAACATCGAGCCGCTCACCCTGGAGCCGGCGAAGTACGCGCTGGACTTTTGGGAGGCGCACGAGAGCGAGATCGTCTCGATCAGCGACGCCCGGGTCGTCGGCCCGTCGAACTCGTTCAACGAGCTGTACGTGACGTCGAAGCCGGACCAGCACAAGTCGGTCCGCGGCGGCAGCGTGTACCTGGGGTACGACCAGCTCAACAGCGGGGTCATGAAGGTTTCGTCGCTGATCCCGTTCGCCGAGCGGCCGTTCCCGAAGCTCAACGTCGGTGACGTGCTGACCGGCACCACGTCCGGGCCGGTCGAGTACAGCAACTTCGGTGGCTACACGCTGTTCGCCAGCGTGCTCGGGACCGAAAAGGACAACGGGCTGCAAGGCGAGACCACGCGCAAGCAGCGGACCGGCGAGCTCGCCGTCGCGACGTACAACGTCGAGAACCTGGCGCCGGGCGACCCGCAGGCGAAGTACGACCGCCTCGGCGAGGCGGTCGTGACGCACCTGGCGACGCCGGACATCGTGAACCTGGAAGAGATCCAGGACAACACGGGGGCGACCGACGACGGCACCGTCGCCGCCGACCAGACGCTGCAGAAGTTCACCGACGCGATCGTGGCCAAGGGCGGCCCGCGCTACCAGTGGCGCGAGATCGACCCGGTGAACGACCAGGACGGTGGCCAGCCGGGCGGCAACATCCGCGTGGCGTTCCTGTTCAACCCGGCCCGTGTGTCCTTTGTGGACCGTCCCGGTGGGACGTCGACGACGGCGGTAGGCGTGGTGCGCGAGCACGGCAAGGCGCACCTGACGGCGTCGCCGGGCCGCGTCGACCCCGCGAACGAGGCGTGGACGACCAGCCGCAAGCCCCTGGCGGGCGAGTTCGTCTTCAAGGGCCGCACGGTGTTCGTCATCGCCAACCACTTCAACTCCAAGGGCGGCGACCAGCCGACGCACGGCCGGTTCCAGCCGCCGGCGCGCAGTTCCGAGGTGCAGCGCGCGAAGCAGGCCACGGTGCTGCGCGGGTTCGTCGATTCGTTGCTGGCGGCCGATCGCAGCGCGAACATCGTCGTGGCGGGTGACCTGAACGACTACCCGTTCTCGCCGGCGGTCCAGACGCTCACCGCGGGTGGCGTGCTGAAGGACCTGATCGCGTCGGTGCCCGAAGCCGAACGGTACAGCTACGTGTTCGAGGGCCAGTCCCAGGTGCTGGACCACATCCTGGCGTCGAAGGCGCCGCGCGGGGTGGACTACGACGTCGTCCACATCAACGCGGAGTTCGCCGACCAGGCCAGCGACCACGACCCGCAGGTGATCCGGTTCCGGCCGGGCGCGGGCAACCCGCTCGAGGACGCGCTCTACGACTTCCTCGACTGGCTGGAGCAGGTCTTCGGCAAGTAGTTCCCGGTACGGCAAGGCCATCCCCGGGCGCATCGCCCGGGGGTGGCCTTGTTCGTGGTTGACACATTCGGGTGACGAGGAAACCGCGGAGCGTTGACGGCCGTCCTACGGTGGACTGGGACCACAAGGGGAGGGTGGCGTGGACGGGCGCGGGCATGGGTATGCGGTCAAGGTCGACGAGCTGGGCAAGCTCATCGACGACCTCGGCACGGCGGCGGACCGGATGGCCGAGGCCGACAAGAAACTCGGCGGCGGTGGGGCGTTCGGCTCGCTGGGGACGGCGGAGCTGGGCCAGGCCGGGGTCGAGTTCGAGGAGGCTTGGGCCTTCGGCATCGACCGGCTGGGCGAGGCGGCTTCGGGCGTGACGGAGCGGCTGAAGACGGCGAAGCAGAAGTACGAGCAGATCGAGGCCCAGTTCGGGGGCGAGCTGGGAAAGTTCGGCTCGGCGGTGCTGGGCGACCTCCCGGACGGCGGCCAACCGGGCGGCGCACGGGGGCATTACCCCGTGGCCGGGCAGCCGGGTGGCGGGCCCGTCGGCGGTGACGGCGGGGACGGGCCGGTGGGTGGTGGGTATACCGGCGGGGTGCCGGGTATCGATCGGCTGGCCGAGCGGACCGATGCAGGCGCTGATCTGGGCGGCGGGCCGGTCGGCGGTGGGTATACCGGCGGGGTGCCGGGTATCGGTGAGCCGGCCGGCCGGGAGGGGCCGGTCGGCGGCGGTGTCACCGGCGGGGTGCCGGGTATCGATCGGCTGGCCGAGCCCGCGGCCCCCGCAGCCGGGTCGCCGGGGACCGAACCCGAGGACGACCGGCCCGTCGGCGGCGGCGCGACCGGCGGCATCACCGACCTCCTGAACGGCCTCGACCGATGAGCGCCCGCGACTTCCCGGCCTTGGGCTTCGACCCGGCGCCCGGCGATCTCGACGGCATCACCGACCTGGCGGGCAAGTACCGCGCCGTGGGCGGCGATCTGACCGAGGCCGACGTTTCGCTCCGCCGGATCGTCCAGCAGCAGGGCATCTGGCAGGGCGAGGCGAGCGAGGCCTTCTCCCGCCGTCTCGGTCCGCTGCCGGACTACCTCGACGATGCGGCCAAGTCGATGACCCGGGCCGCCGAGGCGCTCGAAGGCTGGGCGCAGAACCTCGGTGACCTGCAGAAACACGCGGCCGAGCTGGAAGCGCGCGCGGAAGCGGCGGCCCGGGCGGCCGAGCAGGCGCGGGCGAACCCGGACCTCGCGCTGGCCAACCGGACGTTCCCGGACCAGCAGTCCCTGCAGATCGCCCAGCGCCTCCTCGACAACGCGGGCCAGCAGCTCCAGACGGCCATCGACGGCTGCCAGAACGTCCAAGACGCGGCGAAGCAGCTCCAGCAGGAGCACACGGACGCCGCCGCCCGGGTCGCCGAGCAGCTGCGGCAGGCCAAGGCGCTGGCCCCGGACGAGCCGGACGTTCTCGACAAGCTCGGCGACGCCGTCGGCGGGGCCCTTGTCGACTTGTCGGCCACTCTCGCCGACGGGGTCGACGAGGCGTTGAACTTCGTCCAGGACCACGCGGAACTGCTGGCCAAGGCCTCGGACGTGATGGGTGACATCGGCAACGCCCTGGGGCTGGCCGGTGAGTTCCTCCCCGATCCGTTCAAGGAGGTCGCCGGAGTCGTCGCGACCACGTTCGGGGTGGCGGCGCTGGCCGGCCACGCCACGGCCAAGCTGGCCGGCGCCGATGTCGCCGGGGAAACCTTGATCTTCGACGGAATCGGGGCGGGGACTTCGTTGATCGGCGGCTTCTTGCCGATGGGCGGCGCGGCGGTGGCGAAGGCCCTCGGCTACGGGGCCGTCGGCGCCCAGCTCCAGGCCGATGCCGGCGCCCGGACGCTCGGCGTGGATTTCGAGGGGCCGATCGGCGACTTGCTCAACTACTGGGTCCCGAAGGACGTGGGCCAGCTGGCCGCCACCAGCTCGGCGCTCGTCGTCGGGCCTGCTCCGTTGGTGATCGTGGCGGCGGAAAACGCGGCCGATGCCGGAGAACAAGCCGACAACGCGCCGGAGCGCCGACGTCAGCGGGCGGAAGACGAGGTGTGGAACTGATGCCTCTCGAAATCGACCTGCCGCCCGGGTTCGCCGGTCTGCCGGTGGGCGACGACGACCAGCTCAACCGCGGGCACGCCCGGATGGTCGCCGAAAACGTCACGTCCGGGACCAGCGTCGAACAGTTCGGCAGCTACCTGATGGCCATGGTGCCGGCCATGCAGGCCAACGGCGTCCGCGTGTTCGGCAAGTTCGCCGTCGGCCCGCGGAAGGGTGACGTGGCCACCCTGACGCTCGGCGTGGCGCGCTGGCCGGAGACCGCGCCCGGCAGCCGGGATGCTCTCGTCGCCGCGATGGCCGAGGAGTACCGCGGCCGCCACAAGCGTGCGGTGGTGCAGCCGGTGCGGCTGCCGATCGGGCCGGCCGTCGTCGCCATCAGCGGTGGTGAATTCCGCCTGCCCGAACGGGACGTCCGGACGCAGATCAAGGCGGAGTACCAGATCCCGCTGCCGGACGGCCGGTCCGTGGTGATCCTGTCGGTCGTCGCGGAGTCCGAAGACGCCTGGCCGGCGGTCGCCGAAGCGACGGCGAAGGTGGCCTGGAGTCTCCGCAGCGGCGAGGCGGCGCGATGACGGACCTGGCCGCCGGCAACTCTTTCTCACCGCTGATCGTCCTGCTGATGCTGCTCGTGCTCGGCGGTCTCCTCGTAGCTTCGGTGACGGTGCGGATCATCCGGATCGCGCGGGGCCGGGAAAGCCGTGAACAGCAGCTGGCCCGCCTGGCCGCCCAGCTCGACGGCCGGGACCGGGTCCGCATCCGGATGGTGGAGTTCGGCTTGTCCGAAGCAGAGCTCCGCTGGGTCGCGCACGGCCGCGGCTACGGCCTGATAGAGCACACCTTCAGCAGGTACTACGAGTTCGTCCGGGTACCACACCAGGTGCCGCCGGGAAGCCCGGGACCGGGATCGTGGCAGGGGAGACCATGAACAACGCGCAGCTGATCGAGGAACTGCGCTGGCAGCTCAGGCAGATCGAAGACCGCAAGGCCGAGAACCAGCGCCTCCTGGCCGGGATCGCCGGCAGCGACCACACGACCGTCGTCTCGCCGGATCGGAGCGTCACCGTGCTCGCCGGGCCCGGTGGGGTCGTCAGCGAGGTGCGGCTCGCGCCCGAGGCCATGCGGTCCGACGCGGTCACGCTCAGCCGCACCATCACCGCGGCCGTCCGGGAAGCCGTCGCCGCCGGGAAAGGGGCGGCCCCAGTGCCACCGGCCGCGCCGTCTCCGGCACAGCGTCAAGCGCCACCGCCGCCCCCGCGCAGACCGGCTCCGGCCGACGACGATCCCTACGACACCGTGTTCGACATCTAGGCCGGCGGCGGCTGCTCCCGCTTCGCGGCAGCCCGCTTGGCCCGCCACCCCAGGGCCAGCACCGCCTGGACCAGCTCCTGATAGCTCGGCTTGACCTCCTCGAGGTACCGCTCCAGATAGGCCGCGCGGGCCGTGGGGACCGGGCGCGGGTTGTCGCCCGGGTCGAGCCACGGCAGGCCCTGGATGTTGTGCAGCGCCATCTTCCACCAGCGCGTCGCGCGCTCGGCCGCCCTCGTTTCGCGCTCGACGGCCACTTCGATCGCCGCTTCGGCGGCCTCGATCTCCGCGTCCAGTGCCTTGGCCCGCGCCAGTTCCCACTCGCGCAGGTTCTCCGCCGAGCCCCGGGAGAGGGCGATGATTTCCTTGTACCGCATGGCCGCGGTGGCGTCGTCGGTCATCGGTCGTTCTCCGGACGCTGGAACGGGATGATCACTTCGGGTGCGCCGTGGGTGGTGCGGTCGAAGAACAACGCGCGGCCCGGCCGCGGCGACCAGTGCACGACCTGGCCCGCCGCGAACGGCGACAGCTCGTTGCCCTGGACGTCGAGCGCCGCCCACGTGCCGATGTCGTCGGTGCCGCCGAAGCCCAGCGTGTCCTTGAGCCGGGCGATGCTGCGCCACCAGCCGATCGTGTGGATGCCGTGGCCCGGCCCCTGCTTGAGCACCACCCGCAGGTGGTCGAGGCCGCTCTTCAGCTGGCCGACCGCTTTGGCTTCCAGATAAGGCAGAGCCGCGTCGACGCCGTACAGCAGCAGCACCTTCGCGCCGCCGGACATCGAGCCGGTCATCGACTCCAGGACACCGGTCAGGTCCTCCACCAGCGACGCCGCGTGGCCGTCCTCGCGCAGCCGCTCGGTCAGCTCCAGCGCGGCCGGCGCGCACGCCTCGATCGGGCAGCTCAGCACGAACTCGACTTCGCCCGGTTCGTACTGCCGGGACAGCGACCGCGCCGACGAGTCCATGATGGACAGTGCTTCGGCGGTCGCCGAGCCGAGCACCGCGACGTTGCGGCCCGGCGCGCGTGGCAGGTCCACGCCGCACGCCGTCTCGGTCACGTCGATCGACTGGCCGAGCAGGGCCCGCGGCTTCGAGTTCGGCTTGAGGTCCAGGTACGCCGGGAACCGCTCCAGGACCGGCTGGTGCGCGCCGTCGAACAGGCGCGGCCGCGGGAAGTGGCCCGCGTACTGCTCCCACAGCCGGTGCTGCAGCCGGACGAACACGTTCTTGCTGCTCGCGTCCGGGATGTGGGCCAGCTGGTTGCCGTGCGCGACGCCGGAGTCGTGGTTGATCACCGCGTGCCACTTCGGCGCCGACACGGCCGCGTTGTTCGTCTCGGCCAGCACGCGCCGCGCCTTCGGCATCGCGATCCGCAGCGTGCACTGCTCGAACACCGCCGGCTTGCCCCAGAACGCTTCGATGCCGGCGACGTCCTGGCTGGCCAGCACCAGGTGGATGCCTTGCGACCGGCCTCGCCGCGCGATGTCTTCCAGCAGCTGCGTCGCCGTCGCGGTCACCTGGTCGCGGCCCGCGAACAGGTACTGGAACTCGTCGATCACCGCGACGATCCGCGGCCAGTGCCCGCCCGGATCGGCTTCGCGGAGGTCGGCGAGGTTCGTGACTTCGTGTTCCTTCGCGGCCGCGGACCGGCGGCGCAGCTCGTCGGCCAGGAACCGCAGCAGCGCCAGGCCGAACTCGCGGTCGGTGTTGACGTTGACGCCGACGAGCCGCGCGTGCGGCAGCCAGCTCGCGTCCTTCCGGCCCGGCGCCAAGCCGGCGAACGAGACGCCTTCCTTGAAGTCCAGCAGGTACAGCGCCAGCTCTTCCGGGGTGTACCGCGCCGAGAGGCTGCCGAGCAGCGCGTACAGGAAGTTCGTCTTGCCCGAACCGGACGGGCCGCCGATCAGGGCGTGCGGGCTCGCGTCGCCGATCACGACCTCGACCGGCTCGCCTTCGAAGAACCCGACTGGGCCGCGCAGTTCGCGCGCCGAGCTCTCTTGGCCCAGCTCCGTCGGCAGGAGGTCGTCGAACGAGCGCGGGCCGCCCTGCTTGGCGATCAGTGCCTTGGCGATCGTGTCGATGGCCCGGATGACCTGCGCGGACGGCATCGGGGGATCGAGGTCGACGACGAGGTCGGTGCCGGACATGCTGCTGATCGCGTGCCGGTCGTCGAGCAGGCTCAGCGTCTCGACCGGCGCGCTCACCGCGGTCGGTACGTCCACCATGATCAGGCAGATCCCGGCGGCCAGCGCCCCGCTCGCGACGCGCTTGAGGTCACGGGCGCGTTCGGGTTCGAGGGTCTCGCCGTTGCCGTAGAGCACGACGATGCGGTACGGCTCGCCCCGCTGCTCGTTGTGCGCCCGCATTTCCCGCAGCGACGTGAACCCGGCGGACATGCAGCTGGCGTGGATGCGCCGGATGTGGCCGGCCAGCTCGTCGAGGAGGTCCTCCAGCCGGCCGGGGTCGTACAGCGAGAGCGCGCTGGTGTGGCTGAGCGGATAGAGGTCGGGCAGGATCGCGGTCAGCTGCCCGATGTCCCACAGGTGCACGCGCACCGCGCCGGGCTCGAACGTCGAGAGCACGCGGACCAGCAGGTTCTGCACGATGCCGTCGATCGCGGACCGCGTCTTCGGGGCCGACGTGATCGCCAGGTGCGACTCGTCGAGCAACGGGACGGCGACGTCGAACGTGCGGGTCGGGTCGCCACCGGCCGCGGTGGTGGTGCCGACGTGCCACAGCCCGGGCGAGGTCAGGCCGGGGTTGTGCCCGACCGTGCCGAGCCAGTCGCCCGCCGGCAGCCCGGCCGGGCCGGGTGCGTTCTGCGCGACCAGTTCCCGCAGCGTGGCGGGACCTTGGCTCCAGTCGGTGTAGAAAGCGCTTCGCACGCTGCCGAGCGCGGCGAACACTTCGTGCGCGGCGGGGTGGCGCGACCACTCGTTCTGCTGCTCGGCACTGGCGTGGTTCATGCCGACCTTGACGATGTCCTGCTCCAGCCGGAGCTTGGACAGGTCGGCTTCCGCGGCTTGGCGCGCACCGGCCGCCGCGCCCAGCACCAGTCCGATCTGATGGCGGACCCGGTCGAGTGCGGTTTCGACGCGGTTGCGTTGCTCGGCTGACTTTTTGGCCATCGGCGTCCCCAAGAAAAGGTGTCCCCTACAAGGATTACAGGCGCGACCGGTATCCGCTCACCAGATCTTCGGCGGCGTGCAGGCGGACGAGGAGCTGGTCCAGCCCCTCGCCGGCCTGTGCGTACTGCGAAGGAAGCCAGGGATCGGCCTTGGCCTGGGCATCCACGAGAGCTTGCCGGGCTTCCCCGAGCAGGCTTGTGGCCCGTTCGGAGTGGGCGCGCGCGTCGGCGAGCCCGGTCACGGCAGCGGTGAGCAGCTGGTGGAGTTCGGCGAGCGTCATCCGGCTAGAGACGCGCCGAGTAGGAGTCGGCGGAGGAAATGCTTGCTTGGACGGTGCTCTGCAAGCCGTTGATGCTTTGCAGGGCCTCCGCCAGGAGTCCGTGCGCCTGGCTCACTTCGGGCTGGCTGCTCCCTTGCGTCGCCTGTGCGAGCGACTGCTGGGCTTCTTCGAGAGACTGCGCTGCCTGCTGCAGGGCGGCGATGCTCGCGGACGCCTTCTCGTTGGCGAGCGCGATGCCAGCGCGGATCTCTTCGACTCCGGCCATCGGGCCTCTACTCCTCGAATTCTGGTGGGTCGTACGGGGACGGATTCCATTGAAACAGATCCAGCGACTCAGCGTGATCATCAGACTTTGCCGAGTGACCGCGGGCCCGCAATCAGCAAGGCCCCGGACGTGGGAACGTCCGGGGCCGGGCCGATCACGGTCTGTGCGGGGGTCGTCCCGCCACCAGTGCCGCCGACTGAAGTCGCTGGCCAGCGCTACCCCAGGTCAGCGCGGTTTTCGTGCCACTGCTGGCCTTTCTCGACAGGGGCGGGCGAGGTGCTGGTGAGACTAGCGCGACCGGAGTAACGGCCTGCGGTCAGCCCTGTTCGTAACTCCTCGTACAGGCGCAGAATTCCGCAGCACCGAAGGCATTTCACGTTCGAGTAGGCCAAAAGCACCCGGCAATCGTGTCCGGGACATACCGACGGTGGGTCCGGCGGGCGCAGCGGCGGAAGGGCGCGTAGACGACGAACGCCGGGCTGCCCGTGAGAGCTGCCCGGCGTTCGCCTGGTTACTGCGGCGGAGGATACAGGATTCGAACCTGCGAGGGCGTGAACCCAACACGCTTTCCAAGCGTGCGCCTTAGGCCGCTCGGCCAATCCTCCGCAGAAGACGATACCGGATGGCCTCGGTCACCAGTGAAGGTGGGTCAGGCGGTGACGTCGGCGACCACGCACGTGATGTTGTCCGGGCCGCCGCCTTCGTTGGCCAGGCGGATCAGCTCCGGGATCACCTCGGCCGGCTCCGCGCCCGCCGCCAGGACGTCGCGCAGGGTTGCTTCGGAGACCGGGCCGCTCAGGCCGTCCGAACAGAGCAGGTAGCGGTCGCCCGGCTTCGCCTTGAACGTCCAGATGTCGGGGTCGCCGGAGCCCGCCGTCTGCAACGCCTTCATCAGCAGCGAACGGCGGGGGTGCGACTCGGCGTCCTCCGCGGCGACCCGGCCGTCCTCGACCAGTGCCTGCACGAGCGTGTGGTCGCGGGTCAGCCGGCGCAGCCCGCCCTCGCGCAGGAGGTAGCCGCGGGAGTCGCCGATGTGGGCCGCCGCGAACTCGACGCCGTCGAACAGCAAGGCCGTCAACGTGGTGCCCATGCCTTCGGTCGTCGGCTCCTGCGAGACCACTTCGTGCAGCCGCGCGTCGATCGACTTGACCACCCCGGCCAGCGTCGCGGCCATGTCCACGTTCGTCAGATCGAGCCGTCGCAGGTCGACTTCGAGTTCGCGCAGCACGTCGACCGCCGTCGCGCTGGCGACCTCGCCGTGCGGCTGGCCGCCGATGCCGTCGGCGACGGCGAGCAGGCGGGAACTCGCGTACACCGCGTCCTCGTTGACCCGGCGACGCTTGCCGACGTCCGACCCCGCGGCGTACCGCAGGACGTACCGATCGTGTGTCATGCCTCCCATGAAAGCATTGGTTGACTGAGTTCACAAGCGTCTCGGCTGAATGGAGCATCCTCCGATAGAGTCCTCGCCATGGACGACGATGCCACGGTCAGCGCGGCCGACATCGCGCGGCTCGCCGGGGTCGGGCGGGCCGCGGTCAGCAACTGGCGCCGCCGCTACCCGGACTTCCCGCCGCCGGTCGGCGGCACGGCGTCGAGCCCGCTGTTCGGCCTCTCCGCCGTGGCCGGCTGGTTCCGCGCGCGCGGCAAGAAGTTCGAGCTGAGCGCCGGCGAACGCGCGTGGCAGCGCCTGCGCGCCCTCGGTGACGACCTCGACCTGGCCGAGCGCGTCAGCCGCGCGGGCGGCTTCTTCGCCTTCCAGGCCGGCGTCTTCGACACCTTCGACAGCAAGCTCGACGACCCGGAGCTGCTCACCCTGCTCAGCGAGCTGACGCACCAGGCAGGGCCGGTCGAAGCGTTCGAACTGCTGTGCCGCCGGTACTTCGAAGCACATTCACGGCGGCTGTCGGCCACTCCGGAACCGATCGCCGAGCTGATGGCCCGGCTCGCCGGCCCGGTGTCCACGATCCTCGACCCCGCGTGCGGCTTCGGCGCGCTCGCGCTGGCGAGCGGCGCGAAAACCGTGCTGGGGCAGGACAGTGACCCGATGACAGCGTCGATCGCGGCGTTGCGGCTGCGGTTGCGCGGCATCGAGGCCGAGGTCCACGCGGTCGACGCGCTGCGCGAAGACGCCTTCGCCGGCCGCACCGCCGAAGCGGTGTTGTGCGACCCGCCGTTCAACGAACGGGCCTGGGGGCACGACGAACTGGTCGGCGACGCGCGCTGGGAGTACGGCCTGCCCCCGCGCGGCGAACCCGAGCTCGCCTGGGTGCAGCACTGCCTCGCGCACGTCGAACCCGGTGGCACCGTGGTGATCCTGATGCCGGGCGCGGCGGCCGGGCGGCGCAGTGGCAAGCGCATCCGCGGCAACCTGCTGCGGGCGGGCGCGGTCCGGGCCGTCGTCACGCTGACGCCGGCGGGCCCCGACCTCTGGCTGCTGCGGCGGCCGGCCCCCGGTGAGCGAGCGCCGTCCACCGTGCTGCTCGGCGAAGCGGGCGACGATCTGTCCACAGTGGAAGAAAGCTGGCGGGAGTTCGGCGCGCACCCGGAATCCGGCGTCCGGATCATCGACCTGCTCGACGACGACGTCGACCTGACGCCGGCCCGCCGCCGCACCAGGGACGAGGATCCCGGGCAGGCCTTCCAGGCCGTGCGCGCCCGGTTCGCCGCGCTGACGCCCGAGCTGCCACCCCTCGAAGCGGCGGCCGCCGAACCGGCGTTCACGACCATCGGCGAGCTGGCCAAGGCCGGCGTCGTCGAGGTCAGGTACGCGCCGGTGCGCGCGGACGCCGAGCACCCGCTGGCCGAGGCGGGTGACGTCGTCGCGTCGGTCACCGGCATCGCGTACGTCCACAGTGGACAGCCGCGGCCGGTGGGCGCCGGGCTCACCGTGTACCGCGTCGACTCCGGGCGGCTGGACGCGGAGTTCCTCGCCGGCTGCCTGCGCGCGGCCGACCTGCCCGCCGCGTCGGCGTCGACCCGGATCGACAGCAGGCGCGTGCGGATCCCGCGCGTCTCGCTCGCCGTCCAGCGCGAGTACGGCGAGGTCTTCCGGCAGCTGGCGGAGTTCGACGCGGTTCTGCGCGAGACGGCCGAAACCGGCCGCGAGCTGGTCCGGCTAGGCTTCGCTGGACTTGTCGGAGGACGGCTCAGGCCGGGCCAATAGGGGAACGGATGCTGATCGCCGACCGCTACGAGCTCGACGAGCTGCCGCTCGGCCGCGGCGGGATGGGTGCGGTGCACGGCGGGTTCGACCGCCGGCTGGGCCGCCGGGTGGCGATCAAGCTGCTCAGGCTGCCGGGCGGTGACGAAGAACTCGAAGCGCGCTTCGCCCGCGAGGCCCGCATCCTCGCGACGCTCGACCACCCCGGCGTGCCGACGCTGTACGACTACGGCACCCACGACGACCGGTTGTTCCAGGTCATGCAGTTCGTCGACGGCGTCACGGTGGCCGACCTGCTCGCCGAGCACGGCCCGCTGCCGGTGTCGTGGGCCGCGGCGATCGCGGCGCAGGCGTGCGCGGTGCTGACCGCCGCCCACGCGCTCGCCGTCTGCCACCGCGACCTCAAGCCGGCCAACCTGATGCTCGGGCCCGACGGCGGCGTGAAGGTGATGGACTTCGGGCTGGCCGTGCTTCGCGAAGCCGACGCGGCGCAGTTCACCCGGGCCGGGCAGCTGCTGGGGACGCCGTCGTACATGGCTCCGGAACAGATCCAGCGGGGCGGCGCCGAACCGCGCAGCGACCTCTACGCGCTGGGCTGCGTACTGCACGAAATGCTCACCGGACGGCGGCTCTTCGAGGGGCCCACCGCGTACGCGGTGTTCGAGCGGCAGGTCAAGGAGCTGCCGCCGCCGGTGACCGGCGTCCCGAAACCGTTGAACAGGCTGCTCGCCGAGATGCTGGCGAAGGATCCGGAAGCCCGCCCGGCCGGCGCCGCCGTGCTGTACGAGCGGCTCGGCGCGTTCGTCGGCGGGCTGCCGCCGCTGCCGGGCTTCCTGGTGCCGCCGTCGGTGCCCAGCCCGGGCCGGATGTACGCCCGGATGCTGGGCCGCGTCAGCGGCTGAGCGCCGGGCGCCGGTCGGCCAGCGGCAGGCCACGGCGCTGGATGCGCCGGTAGGTCGTCGCGTTCTGCACCGCGATGCTCAAGCCGAGGCTGAGCGCGATCGACGCCGAGGTCAGCGGACCCGTGATGCCGAGAGCGGTACCCAGCGCGACGACGCCGATCCGCACCGCGACCGTCAGCCCCCACAGCCCGATCGTGACGGCCGACCCCTTCTGGAACGTCGTGCCGTCGCGTTCGGTGAGCGTGGTCGTGGTGCTGCGCAGCACGCCGAGCCCGGCGAGCACCAGCAGGTCGACGGCCAGCAGGCCCAGCTCGGCCGCGGACGCGCCAGACAGCGCTTTCAGCGTCAGGTACCCGCCCACCACCGTGAGCAGCAGGGGCATGGCGAACAGCGTCCGGCGGTTGAGCAGCGTGCCGCGGACCTGCTGGTAGACGACCTTGTACAGGACGAGGCCGGCGATGGCGGCGTAGAGCAGGACGTTCTGGGCGCTGGGCATTTCGGGCTCCCCCTTGGAGTTCGGCGATTGCTCCCAGCTTCGGCGACCGGCGGCCCGGAGGCGTCGGCCCGCGGATCGGTCCCGGGTGGAACCCCATGTCAACCCCCGGGTTGACCCCGGCTGCCCAAATCGTGACCTTTTCCGACGAACCTCGAACGGGTGAACGCCGTCTTTACCGGTGTCCAAACGCGATGATCGAAACAGCTGGGGGTAACGGATCGTGAAAAGGCTTCTGGCGGGAGCGGCCGCACTGGCCACCGCGTTCGTGCTGGCCGCGTGCTCCGGTGGGGGCTCGGCCGGTGGTGCGAACGCGGGCGGCGGGGCCGTCGCCGCGGGGACCGGCGGCGGGACGCCGACGACCTCGAGCGCCACCCCCACGCCGACCACCACCGTCACGGCGCCGACGCCGACGGCGACGCCCACCCCGTCGTCGTCCACGAAGCCGGCGCCGACCAGCACCTCGGCCAAGCCGAAGCCCAAGCCGACGCCGACCTCGAAGCCGGCGCCCAAGCCCGCGCCGGACCCCGGCGTCCCGTGCGCGGCCGCGGCCGCGGCTTCGGGCACCGCCGCCTGCGTCGACCTCTCGGCGCACAAGGCGTGGCTGCTGGACGGCGGCAAGGTCGTCTACGGTCCGGTGCCGATGCTGCCGGGCCGCAAGGGCAACGAGACCCCGGCCGGCACGTTCCACGTGCTGTCGAAGGAGAAGATGCACCTGTCGAAGGAATTCGACAACGCGGAGATGCCGAACTCGGTCTTCTTCTACCCGGGTGACGCCTTCCACACGGGCAGCCTCTCGGTGTACTCGCACGGCTGCATCCACCTCTCGGCGGGCGCGTCCCTGAAGTTCTTCAACACGCTGCACCTCGGCGACATCGTGCAGGTTGTCCCGTAAATCGCCACGGTCCGTCACGTGGTGTAGGTCACATTCGGATGAAGTAATCCGGATTGCTGCAACTGGTCCTCCTGATCTTGCGACAAATGATCGCTTGGGAAGGGGGCCACATGGCCGTGCGGAAGCTTCGCCTGCTGCTCGCAGCAGCCCTGACGGCGGCGTTGCTGCCCGTCGTGTCCACGGGAGTGGCGGCGGCGGCGACGCTTCCGCCGGGGTTCGTGCTCCGGGACACCGACTCCGGGCTGGGGGCGTACCGGCTCACGGACTTCGGCTACCTGCCGGACAACTCCGTCCTCGCCACCGGCAAGGACGGAGTCGTCCGCTGGCTGCCGGGTACCGGCGCCGGCCGGACGATCGCGACACTGCCGGTCCACGCCGACGGGGACCTCGGCCTCGTCGGGCTGGCCGTGGCGCCGGACTACGCGACGTCACGGGCCATCTACCTCACGCGGTCGATCAACACCGCCGGCGGCTTCGTCATGCGGCTGTCGCGGTTCACGGTGACCGTGGACGCGGCGGGCGCGCCGGCCGGCCTGAGCGGTGAGCGGCCGGTCTTCGAGGCGCCGGGCACCTCCGACGTCCACGGGATCGACACCGTCCTCGCCGCCGCGGACGGGACGTTGTGGCTGTCCGTCGGCGACGACAGCGACTTCCGGATGACGGATCCGGCCGCGCTGCGCGCCCAGGACGTCGACCAGCCCTACGGCAAGATCCTCCACCTGACCGCCGACGGCCGGGGCGTGCCGGGGAACCCGTACTACGACGAGGCGAACCCGGGCTCGACCGCGAGCAAGGTGTTCGCGCGCGGGTTCCGCAACCCGTTCCGCTTCGGCCTCGACCCGGGCCTCGGCCTGCCGGTGGCCGGCGACGTCGGCTGGGTCAGCTGGGAAGAGCTCGACGTCGTCCAGCGCGGCGCCAACCAGGGCTGGCCGTGCTGGGAGGGCAACCACCGGACGCCGGGCTACACCGATCTCGCGGGCTGTGCCGGCGTGCAGAACCAGCCACCCCTGTTCGAGCTGCCGCACGGCGCCGGGGTGATGACGGGCAACAGCGTCACGGGCGGGATTGTCTACAATGGATCCAGCTATCCGGCGGCTTACCGCGGCTCGTACTTCTTCGGCGACTACGTGGCGAACAAGATCTGGACGCTGCGCTACGACGACCAGGGCAGGGTCACGCAAGCCCCGCAGAACCCGCCGGTCTTCACTGACATCGGCGGCCCGGTGAAGTTCGCGGCGGCGCCGAACGGCGACATCGTCTTCGCGGACATCCTTTCCGGAAACCTGCGCCGCCTGAGCTATTCCGCCGGCGACACCGCCCCGGTGGCCAAAGCGACGACGTCCACGAACCCGGGCACGCGCACGGTGTCGTTCGACGGCTCGGCCTCGGTCGACTACGACGCCGATGCGCTCGTCTACGACTGGGACTTCGGGGACGGAACGACCTCGGCCGACGCCGGTCCGAACGTGTCGCACGCCTACGCGGCGGGCACCGCCTCGTTCACCGCGAAGCTGCGGGTCCGGGACCCGCTGGGGCTCAGCGGCGAGGTCGCCATCGCGGTCGCGCCCGGCAACCGCACCCCGGTGCTCACGCTGAATCCGCCCGGGACCACGACGTTCGCCGTGAACCAGCAGGTCGCCGTGAGCGCCACCGCGACCGACGCCGAGGACGGTGCCCTGCCGATCACCTGGACCACGGCGGTGCGGCATTGCCCGAGCGAAGCGACGTGTCACGCGCACCCGGGCATCGGCGGCACCGGGACGAGCTTCGCCCAGCCGTTCCCCGCGCACCCGGACTCCCGGATGGAGTTCACCGCGACGGTGACCGACAGCGCGGGCGTCTCCACGTCCAAGACGTACACGGCGATGCCACGGCAGCACCGGATCACCCTGCGCGGCACGCAACCCGCCTCGCTGAGCATCCCGGTGGAGGGTGGCGTCAGCTCGGCCATGGTCACCGAAGGCGCTTCCTTCGACGTCGAGGCCGCACCGCTGGCCATCGACGGCGCCTCCGAATTCTCCGGCTGGCAGGGCGGTCCGGCCGGCTCCACCTGGATCGTCACCGTCGGCACCGGCGACCTGACGCTGACAGCGAACTACACGACTCCGATCGACCGGCGCTACGGCGCCGACGCGGCGTTGCGGGCGGCGCTCGGCGCACCGGTGGCGGCCGAGATCACCGACGGCCCGGTCCACTACCGGGTCTATGCGAACGGCCGGCTGTACTGGAGCGCGGAGACGGGCACCCGGTACAGCACCGGTCCCGTGCTGGAGAAGTACCTCGCCTTCGGCGGGCACGGCGTGCTCGGGCCGCCGGCGTCCGACACGTCGATGACACCGGACGGAGTGGGCCAGTACAACCACTTCCTCATCAACGGCACGGTGGGGTCGATCTACTACACCGCCGCGACGGGCGCGCACCTGATCTCCGGCGAGATCCGGAAGAAGTGGGCCGAGCTGGATTACGAGCGTGGCTTGGGTTATCCGACGACCGACGAGCTGGGGACGCCGGATGGCGGTGGCCGCTACAACCATTTCACCGGTGGCGGCTCGATCTACTACACGACGGCGACGGGCGCGCACGCGATCTACGGGGAGATCCGGAAGAAGTGGGCCGAGCTGGATTACGAGCGTGGTCTCGGCTATCCGACCACTGACGAGCTGGGGACGCCGGATGGCGGTGGCCGCTACAACCATTTCACCGGTGGCGGCTCGATCTACTACACGACGGCGACGGGCGCGCACGCGATC
>NZ_JBFAZA010000002.1:218806-311023 GCF_040681595.1 Amycolatopsis sp. NPDC051716
ATCTACGGGGAGATCCGGAAGAAGTGGGCCGAGCTGGATTACGAGCGTGGTCTCGGCTATCCGACCACTGACGAGCTGGGCACACCGGACGGCCGCGGCCGCTACAACCACTTCACCGGCGGCGGCTCGATCTACTACACGGGAACCACCGGCGCGCACATGGTGAAGGGCGAAATCCGGAAGCGCTGGGCCGCGCTCGGCTGGGAGTACTCCTACCTGCACTACCCGAAGTCGGACGAGTACGTGACGAACGGGGGCTACCGCAGCGACTTCGAGGGCGGCTACCTCACCTACACCTCCGCCGCCGGGGCCCGGGACCACCACTGGTGACCCGCCACGAAGATTTCCGGCGGCGGCCGTGCTGACCGCCTGATCGGTCGGCGGGTCAGCGGACGTCCGGCCGGAGGCGTCCTCTTAGGACTGACTTAGCCCGGCAGGTGTCGTCCCGGGTGCCGTCAGCGGCAGGCCGAGGGCGACGCGCTCGGTGAGCCACGGGCTCGGCCGGTAGCGGGGGTCGCCGGTGGCCGCGGTGAGGCCGCGCAGGATGCGCAGCACCACGTCGCCGCCGACGAGGTCGCCCCAGGCCAGCGGGCCGCGCGGGTAGCCGAGGCCGAGGCGGACCGCGGTGTCGATGTCCGCCGGCGTGGCCAGCTGCTGGCCCGCGATGAAACAAGCCGTGTTGACGATCGACGCCAGCAGGCGCTGCGCGATCGGGGCGGGCCCGTCGCGGACGACGGTCACCGGGTGGCCGGTCGCGGCCAGCGCGCCCCACGCGGCGCGGCCGGCGGCCGGGTCGAGCCCGGGGTGCACCGACATCGTCAGCCGGCGTTCGTAACCACCCAGCGGATCGACGCCGGCGACGCGGGCCGGCGGTAGCCCGGCGCGGACCGCGGCGTCCACTGTGGATTCCCCGTAGAGCGGCACGAGCAGGACCGCGTCCGGGTAGGCGTCGGACACCACCTGCACGCCCGCGGACGACAGCGCGCGGGCGAGGTGCTCGTCCGCGGTGAACACCGGGCTCGTCGGCTTCGGCGGGGCGGCGGGCTCGTCGGTGACCTGCTGCTTGCCGTCGGTGTAGGTGTAGAAGCCTTCGCCGTTCTTCCGGCCGAACAAGCCGGCGGCCACGCGCGGCCGGGTCAGCCACGACGGCCGCAGCCGCGGGTCGCCGTGGAAGCCGCTCCAGATGCTTTCGAGGACGGCGTGCGAGACGTCGAGGCCGGTGAGGTCGAGCAGCTCGAACGGGCCGAGCTTCAGGCCGAGCACGTCCCGGGCGATCCGGTCGACGTCAGCGGGCCCGGCCAGCGCCTCGGCGAGGATCTGCAGCGCCTCGGTGTTGAGGCCGCGGCCGGCGTGGTTGACCAGGAAACCGGGCGCGTCCTTCGCGAGCACCGGCTCGTGGCCCCAGCTCTTGACCAGTTCGAGTGCTTCGCCCGGCAACCAGCCGTGCGTGCGCGCGCCGGGGACCACCTCGACCAGGCGCATCAGCGGCACCGGGTTGAAGAAGTGCAGGCCGACGAGCCGGCCGGGGTCGGCCAGCTCGGCGGCGATCTCGGTGACCGAGAGCGAACTCGTGTTCGTCGCGAAGACCGTCTCTTGTGGACAGACGCGCTCGAGGCTCGCGAACAGGGCGCGTTTCGTCGCGAGGTCCTCCCGGACGGCTTCGACGACGAGGTCGACACCGTCCGCGGGCGCGTCGGGCGAGTCCACCGCGACCAGCCGGTCCTTCACGGCCTGGGCGTCCTCGCTCAGCTTGCCCTTGCCGGCGAGCTTGTCGACCATCCCGCCGACGTACTCGATCGCCTCGGCGACGGCCTCGCGCCGGACGTCGGCCAGCTCGACGGTCACCCCCGCGGTCGCGGCCAGCTGCACGATCCCGCGGCCCATCACCCCGGTGCCGATCACCCGGATCCTGCCGACCTTCCCGGCCCACCCCGTCACGTCGTGCCGCCTTCCGCCGTTGGACTCCCGCCCCAGCCTAGAGGCCGACGAACTCCGCCATCCGCCTCGCCGAGTGAGCGAAGAACGCGTCGGCCGGGTCGACGCTGCCGACGTACTGGCCGAACAGGTCGAAGCTGATCGCGCCGAACAGCTGGGTCCAGGCCATCAGCAGCCGGGCCACGGTTTCGGGCCCGGCGATGATCCCGAGGACCTTCGTGAGCGACTCGGCCTGGGCGCGCAGCTCGGGCGGGACTTCGCCGTCGATGTCGCGCAGCTCGGTGTGCGTGAGCACGTTGACCAGGGCGAGCGCGACGCGGGCGGCCGGCACGACGGTCTCCTGCGGCGCCGCGTAGCCGGGGATCGGGGAGCCGTAGATCAGCGCGTACTCGTGGGGGTGGGCGCGGGCCCAGTCGCGCGTGCCCTGCCAGATCGCCAGCCAGCGCTCGCGCAGGTCGCCGGTGCCCGGGTCCGCCTTCTCGGCCGCTTCGCCGATCGCGTTGTAGGCGTCGACGATCAGGTCGGTCAGCAGCCGGTCGCGGCTCGGGAAGTACCGGTAGATCGCGGACGACACCATGCCCAGCTCCCGGGCCACCGCGCGCAGCGAAAGCCCGTGCGCGCCGACCTCGGCGAGCTGGCGGCGGGCTTCGTCCTTGATCTCCTGGGTCAGTTCGGCGCGGGCACGTTCGCGTGCGGTGCGGGTGGCGGTCATGGTGATCAGTGTGCCATGACGAGAGCGCTGCACAAAACAGAGAGCAGTGCTCTTGACAGAGTGCGGCGCTCTGATGTTCACTGCTCTTAACCGAGAGCACTGCTCTCCAAAGCTTCGGAGGACACCATGACCGAGACCCGCTACATCAAGCCGAAGAAGTCGACCAACGCGTTCAACGAGCTGGTCGCGAAGCTGACCAACCTGGGCGTGAGCGTCTGGGGCAGCCGCGTGCTGACGGTGGTCGGCCGCAAGAGCGGCGAACCGCGGTCGGTGCCGGTCAACCTGCTGACCATCGACGGCGTCCGCTACCTCGTCGCCCCGCGTGGCGAGACGCAGTGGGTGCGCAACCTGCGGGCGGCCGGTCAGGGCACGCTGCGCGTCGGGCGCCGGGTCGAGGCGTTCACCTTCCGCGAGCTGGCCCACGACGAGAAGCCGGGCATCCTGCGCGCCTACCTCAAGCGCTGGAAGTTCGAGGTCGGCGTGTTCTTCGACGGCGTCGACGCCAAGGCCTCGGACGAGAAGCTGCGCGAGATCGCGCCGGGCTACCCGATTTTCGAGATCTTCACGAAGTAGATTTGCGCCGCGTGAAGTTGGCCGCGATCAGGACCACGCCGACCAGGAACGCGGCGAGCCCGATGAGGAACCACAGCTTCTGGCCGGTCATGAAGCTGCCGGTGATGACGCCGATGCCCTGCAGCACCCAGACGGCGCCGACGAGCACGAGCACGATCCCGGCCGAGAGGGTGATCCACCGCTTCATTGGCCCAGCTTAGGCGGGTCGCTCGTCCGGGACGAGTTTGTGGCGGTAGGCGTAGACGACGGCGTGCACCCGGTCGGGCAGCCCGAGCTTGCTCAGCACGCGGGACACGTGCGTTTTGACCGTTTCCTCGCCGACGTGCAGCTTCCGCGCGATCTCGGCGTTGCTGCAGGCGCCGGCGAGCAGCAGCAGCACCTCGCGTTCGCGGGAGGTCAGCCGGGCCAGCTCCGGGGGTTCGGCGGCCGCCGGTTCGAGGACCGCCGCGAACTTCGCGACCAGCCGCCGCGTCACCGACGGATCGATCAGCGCGTCGCCGCGGGCGGCCACCCGCATCGCCGCGACGAGCTCCTCCGGCGCCAGGCTCTTCAGCAGGAACCCGCTCGCGCCGGCCCGCAGCGCGCGGTAGACGTACTCGTCGGCGTCGTAGGTCGTGAGCACGAGGACGCGCGTGTCGTTGCCGGGCGCGGCCAGGATCGCCTCGGTCGCGGCGAGGCCGTCGAGGCGGGGCATCCGGACGTCGAGGACGGCGACGTCCGGGCGCAGGCGAGCGGTCTCGGTGACGGCTTCGCGGCCGTCGGACGCCTCGCCGACGCAGGTGAAGTCGGGCTGGGTGTCGAGCAGCGCGCGCATCCCGGAGCGGAACATCGCGTGGTCGTCGGCCAGCAGGACGCGGATCATGTGCTCTCCACCGGGAAGGTCGTGCGCAGCTGCCAGAGCCCGGCGGCCTCGCCGTAGGAGACTTGGCCGCCGAACAGGGTGACGCGCTGGCGGATGCCCGCCAGGCCGCGGTGCGCGTGCTCGCCCTCGGCCGTCCGGTCCGCGCGCAGGCCGTTGGTCACCGTGAGCACGACCTCGGTGCGGCCGTGGTTCAGCTCGACCTCGACCGGGCCCTGGCCGTGGCGCAGGGCGTTGGTGAGGGCTTCCTGGGCGATCCGGTAGAGCGCGACGTCGAGCGAGCCGGGCAGTTCGCGGGCCTCGCCGCGCAGCGTCAGCCGGGTCGGCAGGCCGGCCGCGCGGACGGTTTCGACCAGCTCGCCGAGGTTGTCCAGGCCGGGCTGTTCGACGTCGGTCTCGGCGTGCAGCAGGTCGAGCAGCCGGCGCAGGTCGGCCATCGCCGAGCGGCTCGCCGACTCGACGGCGCCGAGCGACTTCCGCGCCGGTTCGGCGCCGTCGGGGAGGCCGAGCCGGGCGGCGCCGGCGTGCACGCCGATGGCGCTGACGTGGTGGGAGATGACGTCGTGCAGGTCGCGCGCGATGGTGGTGCGTTCCTCGAGGACGGCCCGTTTGATGGCTTCTTCTTCGTGTTGGCGACGTTCGTCGGCTTCCCGTTCCAGGTCGGCGATGTAGGCGCGCCGGGCGGTCGTGTACCGGCCGACCAGCCACGGCAGCAGCGCGGAGACGCTGACGTTGATGGCGACGAGCCGCCAGTCGGAGGCGGTGCGCCCGCCGCCGGCGATGCAGCCGGCGGTGACCCCGGCGACCAGGGCACCGAGCGCGAGCACGGCGGGCCGCGGCCGCAGCCAGGCCCCGGCCCGGTAGCCGGCGATGAGGATCCCGGCGTTGTTGCCGGTGACGTACCCGTGACAGGTGCAGAGCAGCAGTGGCGCACCGACGAAGAGCACGGCGTGGGCGAGGGCGACCCAGCCGGAGTACCGCGCGGCCCCGGCGAGGGCGGCGTTGACGGCGACCCCGCCGAGCAGCACGACCCAGGCCCGCCACCCGGCCTCGCCGAGAGGGCCGCGAAGGGTGAAGAGGGCGGCGTCGCAGACCACGCAGACGAGCGCGACCAGCAGCGACTGCCGTCTCAGCGACCCCCGGATGTCCTGCACACCCGCAACTCTGCCTTAACGGGTGGGCGGGAGGGACGGAAACGCCCCGATGCGGCGTGGAGGGGTACGCGGCAGCGGGGCGTTCCCTGGTCGGTGGGGTGGTGGCTGGGGTCGGGTGGGTGCCCCTCGCTGCGGGTGCGCGCCAGGTGGCGCGGGCGGAGCGGGCGGCCGGCTTGGCTGCGGATCAGCGCGCTGGGTTCAGGCCGCAGGCGACCCGGCTGCGGGCTGGGTCGCCGGACGGGTTTGGTCGCTCAGCCGCCAGCCGCCAGCCGCCAGCCGCCAGCCGCCAGCCGCCAGCCGCCAGCCGCCAGCCGCCAGCCGCCAGCCGCCAGCCGCCAGCCGCCAGCCCGCCCGAGCGCCGGTTGGCGCGCTGGGGCGGATCACCTCGCCTGGCCATGGGCCAGCTCGCCGGGAATGGCGAGCGCCCGGCCGCCCAGCCGCCCGGCCGGGTCTTGCCGCCGGGCGCGGGTCAGCTCGTCGGGCGGGTCGAATATCCTCCGCGGCGCTGGCCCGGCTGGCGCTGGCCCGGCTCGAAGCCCTTGCCCAGGGACGTTGCCGTCGCCGTCTGGCCGTCCACCTTTGCCACCACCGTCACGTTCGTGTCGCCCGTCTTCACGTCGCCCGTCTTCTGGGTCGACGAGTCGAGCGTGTACGTCTGCTTGTAGCCGTCCTTGCTGGTCAGCGTGACCGATGTGGCGCTCAGCTCGGTGACGTCGCCCGTCTGCAGGCGCTCGGTCGTGTAACCACCGTTGCCGTTCGACACCACGAAGTCGCCGTGGAGGGCGTCGCGCATTGCCGCCATTCCGCCGCCGAAACCGCCTCCCGGCATGCCCTGGCCGCGGAACTGGCCGCCGCCCGGACCGCCTGGACCGCCCGGGCCGCCGAAGCCGCCGGGGCCCTGGGCCGTGTTGTCGGCGCTGCTGGTGCCCGCCCAGATCGCCGCGCCGCCGCCCGCCGCGATCACCACGGCGATGCCCGCCGCGATCGCCGTCTTCTTGCCGGACCAGCCCTTCTTCGGCGCCGCCGGGGCCGGATCGCCCCAATTGGTGCCCTCGGGCTGGGTGTTCGGCATCGGCTCGGTCGTCATCGTGTCCCTCCGGGGGTGCCCGCACTGGTCCCGCTCAGGTTCGCCGCCTCGGCTGTGTTTGAGCTGTGCGGAACGTCAGCGGGTGCTGTGCCTCGAAAGCAGCCACGAAAGCGCGAACCTTCACAGCAAATGCACAGCCACCGCACAGCGAACACCGACGCCGGGCCGGGAAGGTGGCACTATGACCGCTATGAACGCCACGTCACCCGGCGCTGGCAAGGCCGACCTCCGCCGCGCCGACGGGAGCCCGGTGCGGGTGCTCGTCGTCGACGACGAGGCGACGCTGGCCGAGCTCGTCTCGATGGCCCTGCGGATGGAGGGCTGGGAGGTGCGCAGCGCGGGCGACGGCACCGAAGCGGTCCGGATCGCGCGCGAATTCCGCCCCGACGCCGTCGTCCTCGACGTCATGCTCCCCGACTTCAGCGGCCTCGAAGTGCTGCGCCGGATGCGGTCCGAGGCGCCCCACCTGCCGGTGCTGTTCCTGACGGCGAAGGACGCGGTCGAGGACCGCATCGCCGGGCTCACCGCGGGCGGCGACGACTACGTCACCAAGCCGTTCAGCCTCGAAGAGGTCGCGCTGCGGCTGCGCGCGCTGCTGCGCCGCGCCGGCGGGGTGACCGGCGCGAGCGGGTCGCAGCTGGTCGTCGGCGACCTCACCCTGGACGAGGACAGCCGCGAGGTGCACCGCGGCGGCGACCTGGTGCCGCTCACCGCGACCGAGTTCGAGCTGCTGCGCTACCTCATGCGCAACCCGAAGCGCGTGCTGTCGAAGGCCCAGATCCTGGACCGCGTGTGGAGCTACGACTTCGGCGGCCAGGCCAACATCGTCGAGCTCTACATCTCCTACCTGCGCAAGAAGATCGACGCCGACCGCGAGCCGATGATCCACACCATGCGGGGCGCCGGGTATGTCCTCAAACCGGCAGGCTGAACCGAAGCGCGTCCGCCGGCCGTGGTCGCTGCGACGGCGGCTGATCGTCCAGCTCGCCGCGCTGCTCGCCCTGGTGTGCCTGGTCGTCGGCGTGGTCACCGAGTTCGCGCTGAGCGAGTTCCTCGTCGGCCAGCAGGACAAGCGGCTGGCCGCGGCGAGCGAGCGTGCCGCGCACGGCCTCGAACGCCCGCCGCCGTGGCCCTACGGCGAAGCGCCGCCACCGGACCCGCTGCGGGTGCTCGGCCAGGGCGAGGGCACCCTCGCCGTGGTCCAGGTCGGCTCGAAGGCCTCCGCCGGGGTGCTCGACTCGAGCGCGGCCGGGGTGTCGAGGCGCAAGGCGCCGTTCAAGGACATCCCGAAGGCGCAGGTGCTGACCCTGCTCGAGGTGCCGTCCGACGGGAAGCAGCACAGCGTCGACCTCGGCGGCTCCCTCGGCGAGTACCGCGTCGTCTCGACGACGTCGCCCCGCGGCGAAAAGACGGTCATCGGCCTGCCACTGAAGGACGTCAACGAGACGCTCTGGCAGCTCGGGTTCATCCTCGGCGGGGTCGCGCTCGCCGGGATCCTGGTGGCGGGCGCGGTCGGCGCGGCGACGATCCGGCGCACGATGCAACCGCTCGACCGGCTGGCCGCGACCGCGACGCGCGTCTCCGAACTGCCGCTGGACCGCGGCGAAGTGGCGCTGTCCGAGCGCGTCCCGGAGGCCGACACCGACCCGAACACCGAGGTCGGCAAGGTCGGCTCGGCGCTGAACCGGATGCTGCAGCACGTCGCGAACGCGCTGACCGCGCGGCACGCGAGCGAGAACCGCGTCCGCCAGTTCGTCGCGGACGCGAGCCACGAGCTGCGCACCCCGCTGGCGGCGATCCGCGGCTACGCCGAGCTGACCCGCCGCGGCGGCGAGCAGGTGCCCCCGGACGTCGCGTTCGCGATGAGCCGCGTCGAGTCCGAATCACGCCGGATGACGACGCTGGTGGAGGACCTGCTGCTGCTCGCCCGCCTGGATTCCGGCCGCCCGGTGGTGCACGAGTGGGTGGACCTGTGCCGCCTGGTGGCCGACGCGGTCGCGGACGCGCACGTCGCGGGCCCGGACCACAAGTGGCTGATGGACGTCCCCGGCGAACCGATCGGCGTCCGCGGCGACGCGGGCCAGCTGCACCAGGTGGTGATCAACGTCCTCGCCAACGCGCGCACGCACACCCCACCGGGCACGACGGTGACGACCACACTGTCCACATCGGACGGAATCGTCCGGCTCCGGGTGGCCGACGACGGCCCGGGCATCTCCCCGGAAATCCTCCCGGACATCTTCGAGCGCTTCGCCCGCGGCGACAATTCACGGTCCCGCGCGGCGGGGAGCACCGGGCTCGGGCTGGCCATCGTGGCCGCGGTGGTGGCGGCGCACGGTGGGCGGGTCGGGGTGCAGAGCCGGCCGGGGCGGACGGAGTTCGAGATCACCTTCCCGGAAGCGCCGGGGTAGCGGGCCGCCACCGGTCATGTTCCGACGTGGCCGGGGTAAGTGGCCACGACCGTCGCGAGGTCCGGAGCCAGCCGCAGCTCGGTCGCCAGCAGTTCCGGGTGCCGCAGCCAGTGCAGCCGTGCTTCGTCCGGCTCGCCCCGGAACGTCGGCGGCCAGGAGGACATCGGCGTGAAGTCGTCGACGACGAGGCAGCCGCCCGGCCGCAGCCACCGGTGCGGTTCCAGTGGCGGTCCGGAGCCCTTGCCCTGGCCGCCACCGTCCAGCACGAGCAGGTCGAACGGTCCCGCCGCGGCCAGCTCGGTCCAGTCGCCCCGCAGGAGCGTCACGGCCGGTTCGCCGGCGAACACCTCCGCCGCGGCCGCGTGCCGCTCCCGGTCCCGCTCGATGCCGACCAGCGCGGTGCCCGGGCCGGCCCCGGCGGCGAGCCAGGCCAGCCCCACTCCGAAGCCGGTTCCGGTTTCGCCGATCGTGCCACCCGCCACACCGCCGGCGAGCAGGTGTAGCAATCGGCCCTGGGCGGGACGGCAGGAGCAGCCGAAACCCGCGCGCCCGGCCGCCCGCACGGCGCGGCGCACCAGCTCGGGCAAGCCGGTTTCGCCCGCGTACTCCGCTGTCCCGTTCTCCGACATGCCTCACCCGTCCGATGCCGATGCACAGCTGACGCACAGCTTCGCCACAAGTTCACCACATCCGGCGCCGACACGGTGAACGCCATGACGACCACGCTGTCGGCGCCCGAACACGCCCAGCCCCAGCCGCCCGCTCCGGTCCGGAAACCGCGGTGGGTCAACCCTTCCGTGACCGCGCTGCTGGCCGGGACCGCGCTGCTCTACCTGTGGGACCTGGCGAAAACCGGCTGGGCCAACGACTTCTACGCGATGGCCGCGCAGGCCGGCACGTGGAGCTGGAAGGCGCTGTTCTTCGGTTCGCTCGATCCGGGCAACGTCGTCACCGTCGACAAACCGCCGTTTTCGCTGTGGATCATGGGACTGTCCGGCCGGCTCTTCGGTTTCTCCAGCTGGAGCCTGCTGGTGCCGAACGCGCTCGCCGGGGTCGCGTCCGTCGGATTGCTCTACCTCGCCGTGCGACGGCTCTCGGGACCCGGCGCCGGGCTGCTGGCCGGGGCCGGGCTCGCACTGACGCCGGTCGCCGCGCTCATGTTCCGCTACGACAACCCCGATGCCTTCCTCGTGCTGCTGCTGGTCGCCGGGGCCTACTGCGTGGTGCGGGCGCTGGAGCACGCGAGCACGAAGTGGCTGGTGCTCGCCGGGGTCGCGATCGGCTTCGGGTTCCTCGACAAGATGCTGCAGGCCTTCCTCGTGCTGCCCGCGTTCGTGCTGGTGTACGCCGTCGCGGCGCCGACGTCGCTGGGCCGACGGATCGCCCAGCTGTTCGCCGCGGCGGGCGCGGTGCTCGTCTCCGCCGGCTGGTGGATCGCGGCCGTCGCGCTCTGGCCGGTCGCGGACCGGCCCTACATCAGCGGCTCGACCGACAACACGGTGCTGGAACTGGCTTTCGGCTACAACGGCCTCGGCCGGATCTTCGGCGAAGGGCGCGGCGGCCGGGCGGGCACGCCGCCCGCCGGGCTGGAGCTGCCCACCGGTGCCCGGGGTGGTTTCGGCGGCGGCTTCGGCGGCCAGGCCGGCCTGACCCGGTTGTTCTCCGGCGAATTCGGCGGCGAAGCGTCGTGGCTGCTGCCCGCCGCCGTCATCGGGCTGGTCGCCGGCTTGTGGTTCACCCGCCGCGCGCCGCGCACCGACCGCACGCGGGCGGCGCTGCTGCTGTGGGGTGGCTGGCTGGTGGTCACCGCGCTGGTGTTCAGCACCATGAGCGGCATCATCCACCCGTACTACACGGTCGCCCTGGCCCCCGGGATCGTCGCGACGCTGGCGATTTCGGCGCGCGAGCTCTGGCGCGGCCGGGCGAACTTCGCGGCTCGCGCGGTGCTCGCCGTCATGCTCGCGGTGACGGCGGTGTGGGCGTTCGTCCTCCTCGCGCGGACGCCGGACTGGCAGCCGTGGATCCGCTACGCGCTCCTCGTCTCCGGCGCCGCCGCCGTCGGGGGCCTGCTCTTCGGCGCCGACCGCTTCCGGCGGCTCGGCCCGGTCGTGGCCGTGCTCGGCCTGTGCGGCGCGCTGCTCGGGACGGCGTCCTTCACGCTGGCGACGGCCGCGACCGCGCACGCCGGCGGGACGCCGTCGTCCGGGCCGTCCGTCGCGAGTGGACGTGGCTTCGGCCAGCGCGGCTTCGGGGCGGGGGAGACCGACACCGCGGT
Source organism: Amycolatopsis sp. NPDC051716 (assembly GCF_040681595.1). NCBI lineage: Bacteria > Bacillati > Actinomycetota > Actinomycetes > Pseudonocardiales > Pseudonocardiaceae > Amycolatopsis > Amycolatopsis sp. NPDC051716. Next base: position 229,813 of record NZ_JBFAZA010000002.1, read on the forward strand.
GATCGACCTGGTGAAGGGCACGACGACGAAGTGGGCCGCGGCGCAGAGCGGCGCGATGCAGTCGGCGGGCCTGGCACTGGCGAGCGGACGGCCGGTGCTCGCGATCGGCGGCTTCAGCGGCAGCGACCCGGCGCCGACGCTGCCGCAGTTCCGGCAGTACGTCGCCGACGGCGACATCCACTACTACGTCGCCGGTGGTCGCGGGGGCTTCGGCGGCGGCCGCGGGACCGCCGGGGAGATCCAGGCCTGGGTCGAGCAGAACTTCGCGCCGCTCTCGGTGGGCGGCACGACCGTTTACGACCTGACTAAATCTGTCGGTTGATCGAAATTCCGCCGCCGAGTGGAATTGTTTCCAGCGTGTTAACAGTCCGGGAATCATTCGGCGTATCCCGGGCCGGTGCGGTATCGGCCGATGCGGACAGGTGTTCGATTTCCGGGATGGCGGCCGGCCGATTCCGAACGATCGTTCGGAACTGCCGGCTCGCTCTCGGTGATGATCTCGGCATTCCTCGCCGCCTCGGTAACGACTAGGGGTGATCGGTCGTGCAGTTGCACACGATCCCCGCACGCGCACGCGCGTGAATTGACCGGGCGGCCGACAGAAACACCCGAAAAGTTGATCTTGAAACCCGCGAATCCATGCTGGTTAGCCCAGCTGGCGGTCACTCGTTCGGCTGAACTGGCGGACGTTGTGGGGATCTTGTGCTACTCGCTAGGCTCTCCGCCGGGAGAGGGACAGGGGTGGCTGATCCGGTGCGCTGCGTGCCGGGAATTCACTGAGCGTAGGTGCTTCCTGTCCGCGTTCTCTCGCGATGACCCGATCAGGTGCGGCCGGAAGTGAGCAGCGATGACCGTGCGCGGTAGCGCAGCTCGACGAGATCCCCCTTCCCGTCGTCACCGCCGGTAGCCCCGAGTACCGCAATTCCCCCTTTGGTACGGCACCACTCCACTTCCCCCGCATCCTGGAGTCTCGTTGTGATTTCCCGTCCTCGCCCCCGTCTGCTGACGGTGCTCCTGACTTTGCTGACCCTCGCCGGGGTCACCGCGCTTTCGGGGTGCAGCGACAGCTCCGCCTCCGGCAGCGGCAACAAGGTCACCATCGGGTTCAGTGCCTGGCCGGGCTGGTTCCCCTGGCAGGTGGCGCAGGAACAGGGCCTGTTCGCCAAGAACGGCGTCAACGTCGACCTCAAGTACTTCGACAACTACACCGACAGCATCAACGCGCTGTCCAGCGGGGCCATCGACGCCAACAGCCAGACCCTCAACGACACCCTGTCGTCGGTCTCCGGCGGCGCCAAGCTGTCGATCGTGCTGGTGAACGACAACTCCACCGGCAACGACAAGGTCATCGCCCGGGACGGGATCACCAGCATCGCCGACCTCAAGGGCAAGAAGGTCGCCGTCGAGCAGGGCGCGGTCGACCACTACCTGCTGCTGCTCGCGCTGCAGTCGGCGAACCTGACCGAAAAGGACATCCAGCTCGTCAACCTCCCGACCGACGCCGCCGCGGCCGCGTTCAAGAGCGGCCAGGTCGACGCGGTCGCCGCGTTCGCGCCGTTCACCTCGACGGCGCTGGAGCGCGCGGGCAGCCGCGCGATCTCGACGTCGGCCGAATTCCCCGGCGCCATCCCGGACCACCTCGTGACGTCGCAGAAGCTGGTCAAGGACCACCCCAAGGACGTGCAGGCGCTGGTCAACACCTGGTTCGAGACGCTGACCTGGATCAAGAACAACAAGGACGCGGCCGTGAAGATCATGGCCAAGCGCGGTGGCGTGTCCGATGCGGACTACAAGTCCTACGACGCCGGCACCACGATCTTCACGCGCCAGCAGAACATCGACGCGTTCACCCCGGGTGTCACCGCGCAGCACCTCGACTTCCAGGCGAACAAGATCATCGACTTCATCGTCGGCACCGGTCTCGCCCAGCAGCGGCCCTCGCTCGACGGCCTGTTCGACGACCAGTTCGTGAAGGCCGCCCCCCAGTGAGCGGTCCGACCCAGCGCACCACCTCGGCGAGCACGGCCGAGGCGCGGGCCGCCGAGGCGCAGGAGGCGGAGCAGCGGCTCGCCGAGCAGCAGGAGGCCGGCCGGGCGGGCGGCGGACGGCCGGACTGGTCGCCGCTGCCCCGCCGGGCCGGGCTGAAGCCGTCCGCTTCGCCGCTGTTCTCCTTGCGCACGCCCATTTCCGCGGCGTCCCGGTGGACGCTCGCGGTGCTGTCGTTCGCCATCCCGTTCATCGCGTGGGTGGTGCTCGGCATCAGCGGTGCGGTCGACTCGACGTTCCTGCCGTCGCCGGTCGCGGTGCTCAAGGCCGGGGTGGACATGGCCGGCACCGGTGAGCTCTTCGACGACCTCTGGACGACCACCCTGCGGGTGCTCGAAGGCTTCGGCCTCGCCGTGCTCGTCTCCGTGCCGCTCGGCATCCTGATGGGCTCCTTCGCCGCGGGGCAGGCGTTCTTCGAGCCGCTGATCGGGCTGCTGCGCTACCTGCCGGCGAGCGCGTTCATCCCGCTGCTGATCATCTGGCTCGGCCTCGGCGAGCCGTCGAAGATCGCCATCCTCTTCATCGGCACGGTCTTCTTCAACACGCTGATGACCGCCGACGTCGTCCGCGGCGTGCCGGACTCGCTCATCGACGTCTCCTACACGCTCGGCGCGCGCCGCGGCGAGGTGCTGCGCAAGATCGTCGTGCCGCACTCGCTGCCGGGCATGATCGACGCGATCCGGGTCAACGCCGCCGCGGCGTGGAACTTCGTGGTCGTCGCCGAGCTGATCAACTCGTCGGCGGGCCTCGGCTACCGGATCGTCCGCGCGCAGCGATTCCTGCAGACCGACAAGATCTTCGCGGTGCTCGTGGTCATCGGGATCGCCGGGCTCGCCATCGACGTCCTGCTGCGCCTGCTGCGCACGCGGGTCGGGAAGTGGGCGGCATGACGCTGGAACTGCGGAACGTCGCCAAGGACTACACCGTCCGCGGCAAGACCACGCGCGCGCTCGACGGCGTCGACCTCGAAGTGCTGCGCGGCGAGTTCGTCTGCGTCGTCGGCGCGAGCGGCTCGGGCAAGTCGACGCTGTTGTCGCTGGTGGCCGGGCTCAGCCGGCCGACCGAGGGCGAGATCGTGCTCGACGGCGTCCCGGTGACCGGGCCCGGGCCGGACCGGGGGCTCGTCTTCCAGGCCGGCGCGCTGTACCCGTGGCGCAGCGTCGAGAAGAACGTCGCGTTCGGACTCGAGCTGCTCGCCCTGGATCCGGTCGAGCGGGCCAAGCGCATCGACTGGTACCTGGCCGAGACCGGGCTCGAAGCCGTGCGGAAGTCGCTGCCGAAGCAGCTTTCCGGGGGCCAGAAGCAGCGGGTCGCGATCGCGCGGGCCCTGGCGTGCGAACCGGAAGTTCTGCTGCTGGACGAACCCTTCGGCGCGCTGGACGTCCAGACCAAAGAGGACATGCAGGTGCTGATCCGCCAGGTGTGGGCCGACACCGGCACCACGGTGCTGATGGTCACCCACGACGTCGAGGAAGCGGTCTTCCTGGGCGGCCGGGTGGTGGTGCTCGCCTCCGACCCGGGCCGGATCGCCGCCGACGTCGAGGTGGCGCTGCCCGCCGAGCGCGACCTGGCGGTGAAGCGCGAACCGGGGTTCCTCGCGCTGCGCGCCCGGATCGAGGATCTGGTCCGGGAGCAGCACCGGGGCCACGTGAGCCGGGTGGCCGCGGTCGAGTGAGAACGGAAGACGGGAAGGTGGCGGGATGAGACACGGCAGGCCGGTCGCGAAACGGGCCGGTGGCGGGGGTTTTCTCGCCCGGCTCGGGATCCGCGGCAAGCTGAACCTGCTGCTCCTGCCTCCGCTGGTCGCGGTGGTGCTGGTGTCGGTGCCGTTCGTGCTTACGCAGGCGAACAGCGCCGGTGCGGCGGCGCAGTCGGCGACGGTGGCGCGGCACGCGCAGCAGCTCGGCGGGTTGATGTGGCAGCTGCAGCGCGAGCGGCTGCTGACGGCCGCGTTCGTGGCGACGCCGTCGGCGAGCCCCGACCAGATGGTCCAGCAGCAGAAGGTGGTCGACAGCACGGTCGCCGACGTCCGTGCCGCGCTGGGGGCCGACGCTCCCGACGAGCTTTCCGCGGCGCTGACCCGGATCGGCTCGCTCGGCGAGCTGCGGCAGAACGCCGCCCGCCGCGGCGTCGCGCTCGACAGCGTCGCCCGTACCTACAACGCCGTGGTCGACGCGGTAATCGATTCACTGCGCCTGGTCCCGCAGCTCACCAGTGACGCCGAGGGCACGCGGGAGCTGACGGCCCTGGACGCGCTGCTGCGGGCGAACGAGGAGAACTCGCTGCGCGCGATGGCCCTCATCGTGACCGCGGTGTCGCCGGCGGCCGGCCGGCCCATCCTGGACGACGCGACCCAGCAGGCGCCGATCTTCGTCGACCGGTTCGTCAAGCAGGGCGACGACGGTGACGACAGCGAGCGCGCCGCCCAGGTCGTCCACGTCGAGCAGAGCGACGCCGGCCGGCGCGTCGACGACCTCGCCGCCCAGGTCGGCAACCCGCGTGACGCGGCGGGCACCACCCAGTACGTCTCGAGCGTGCTCTCCGCGGCGGACAGCCACGCGGGGCAGCGGAAACTCGTGCAGGAGCGGGCGATCAGCGAGATCACCGACTCCGCGACCGGACGAGCCGACAGCGCGGTCCGGCTGGCCTGGACGGTCGGCCTCGGCGCGGGCGGGCTGTTCCTGCTGGTCGTCTTCCTCGCCGTCGCGGTGTCCCGCTCGATCGCCGGGCCGCTGCGCCAGCTGACCACCGCGGCGACGTCGGTCGCCGACCTCGCCGGCACCGAGCTCGTCCGCGTGACCGACACCGAGGAGGCCGAGGAGCAGGTCCCGCGCCTGGCCACCATCGACGTCGTCTCCGAAGACGAGCTGGGCAAGCTGGCCGCCGCGTTCAACCGGGTCCAGACCACCGCGGCCGAGCTGGTCGAGCGCCAGGCGCTCACCCGGCGCAACACCAGCCTGATGTTCGCGAACGTCGCGAAGCGGACGCAGAACCTCGTCGGCCGCCAGCTCGCCCTGATCGACGAGGTCGAGCGCAACGAGCAGGACACCCGGCTGCTGGCCAGCCTCTACCGGCTCGACCACCTCTCCACCCGCCTGCGCCGGAACGCCGACAACCTGCTCGTGGTGTCCGGCACCCGCGACGAAACGCGGATCGCCGGCCCGATCGAGCTGTCCACGGCGCTGCGCTCGGCGCTCGCGGAGATCGAGGACTACCAGCGCGTCAAGCTCGGTGTCGTCGCCGAAATCCTGCTGTCGTCGGCCCTCGGTGCCGACCTCGTGCTCGTGTTCGCCGAGCTGCTGGAGAACGCGACGTCGTTCTCGCCGCCGGGCTCGATGGTCGAGGTCGACACCATGCTGCTGTCCGACGGTGCCTGCCTGGTGAGCATCGTCGACCACGGCATCGGCATGACCGCGGAGAAGCTGGGCGAGGAGAACCGGCGGCTCGTCGAGCGCGAGCGCCTGGAGCTCGCGCCGACCAGTGTGCTCGGCCTGTTCGTGGTCGGCCGCCTGGCGCGGCGCCACGAGCTGCGGGTCGAGCTGCTCGCGACGCCGACCACCGGTGGCGTGACCGCGCGGCTGACCATCCCGGCGTCGCTGTTCAGCCACCGCACCGAGCTGCGGCCGAAGGCCGAGCAGGCACCCCTGATCCCGGCGCAGGCCGCGCCGCCGATCGCGTCGTCGCCGCGGCACGCCGCGCCGGCCGTCCCGATCGCACCGGCTGTCCCCGCCGCACCGCCTGCTCTGTCCTCTTTGGACGAATTTCGGCCGACGGCGCCCGAACCGGTCCCCGACCGGCCCGCCGAACTGCCGGCGCCGGCGATCCCGGCGCTGCTCGGCCACGGCAACGGCTTCCGCTGGTTCCGCGAACTGGAACCGGTGTGGCCGGACGCCGAACCCGACGCCGAACCCGCCGAAGCCGCCGAAGCGCCCGAGCCGGTGGCGGCGGCCGCGGCGACGGCGGAGTCGCGAGGCGGCCTGCGCCGCCGGGTCCGCGGCGCCCAGCTGCCCAGCCCGGGCACGTCCGCGGCGGTGGCCGACACCAAGCCGCGGCACGACCCGGAAGCGACGAAGGCGGCGATGGACGGTTTCGCGAGCGCTTTCGCGAAGGCCGCCGAGGTCAGCGCGCTGACGGCCGACCCGCCGCCCGCCGCCGTGCCCGAACCGGTGTCAGCTGTCCCGGCCCGCGTCCCCGTGGACGCGCCGCTGGTGGCCACGGCCCCGTTCACGGCCGCCGCGCAGTCGCGCGACGGCCTGATGCGCCGTGTCCCCGGTGCCCAGCTCGCCCCCGGCCTGCGTCAGCAGACCGCGGGGCGGCCGCTCGCCCGCGCCGTCGCCAACCGCTCCAAGCGGGACCCGGCGGCCGAACGAGCGGCGTTCGACGCGTTCGCCGCAGGCCTCGCCAAGGCGGAGGACGTGACGGCAGACAGCCCGCCCCAAGGTGTGGTCGCCGGTCGTGTGATGGAACGAGGAGAAGAGAGCAGGAAATGAGCATCCCCGCACCTGGCGTCAGTGTCGAAGCCCAGAACTTCAACTGGCTGGTGAGCCGCTTCGCGCAGCACACCGCGGGCGCGATAGCCGCCATCGCGGTCTCGGCCGACGGCCTGCTGATCGCGATGTCGACGGAGCTCGAGCGCTCCAACGCCGACCGCCTCGCCGCGATCTCCTCCGCCATGCTCGGGCTCGCCCACGGCGTCTCCGACAGCCACCCGCTCGGTTCACCCGACAAGGTGATCATCGAACTCGAGTACGGGTACCTGCTCGTCTGCACGATCAGCATCGGCTGCTCGCTGGGCGTGCTGGCCAACAAGCAGGCCAGCTTGGGCACGATCGCCTACGAAATGGCGATGTTCGCCAACCGTGCCACCGAAGTTCTGACGCCCGGGCTCATCGAGGAGCTTAAGAACACCGTCGGCAGCTGAGGAGCGACGCGATGACCGAAGAACCGGACATCTCGCTGCTGCGGCCGTACCTGATGACCTCGGGACGGGCCCAGCCGGTCGACCAGAGCCTCGAAATCGAGGCCCAGGTCATGACGTCCCGCCTCGGTGCGGCGTCGCACCCGAAGCTCACGTTCGAACGCCAGGAAATCGTTTCCCTCTGCCGGAACACGATGTCGGTCGCCGAGGTGGCCGCCATGCTCGGCCTGCACATCGGCGTGGCCAGGGTGCTGGTGGCCGACCTCGCCGAACTGGGCTACGTCGTCGTCCGGCGGCCGGGCAACCACAACTCGCACGACCTCGGCATGATCGAAAGGGTCATTCGTGGACTCGAAGCCATTCACTGAACCGGGCACCCGGCCGCCGGCCCCGGTCAAGATCGTCATCGCGGGCGGCTTCGGCGTCGGCAAGACGACGGCGGTGTCGTCCATCTCGGAGATCAAGCCCCTCACCACCGAGGCGGCGATCACCTCCGTGGCGGCGACCGTGGACAGCACCGGCCACGTCCCGGCCAAGACCACCACCACGGTGGCCCTGGACTTCGGCTGCATCACGATCGACGAAGAGGTCAAGCTGTACCTGTTCGGCACGCCGGGCCAGGACCGCTTCGGCTTCATGTGGCAGGACCTGGTCCACGGCGCACTGGGCGCCCTGGTCATCGTCGACACCCGCCGCATGGACGACTGCTACCCGGCGGTCGACTACTTCGAGAACGCGGGCCTGCCGTTCGTGGTCGCGGTGAACATGTTCGACGGATCACTCGGCCACAACCTCGAGGACATCCGCTGGGCCCTCGCGGTGAGCGACGACGTCCCGCTGATCACCTTCGACGCCCGGCAGAAGCTTTCGGTGCGAGACGCGCTGCTGGCGGTGCTGCACAACACGTTCAAGCGGGCCCGAGCCCAGGCAGGTGCGGGGGCCTGAGCGGACTTCGCTACACTGATCCACGGACCCCGCGCGGCGTCCACCCTGTGAACCTCCCCAGGGCCGGAAGGCAGCAAGGATAAGCAGGCTCTGACGGGTGCGCGGGGTCCCCTTTTTTTCGGCTACCGGCTCTGGGGCTTCGCCCCTTCGCCGGGCCTTCACTTCGTTCTTTCACCCGGGGGCCGAGCCCCCGGACCCCCACGGTGCCTCGGGTTCGGCCTGGGAGCGCTGCCGCGCCCCCGGCGGGCCTGCCGTGTCCTCTGGTCTGCCGTGTCGTCCGGTCTGCCTTGGGTGGGCTGCCGCGGCCCGTGGGCCTGCCGTGTCGTCTGGTCTGCCTTGGGTGGGCTGCCGCGGCCCGTGGGCCTGCCGTGTCCTCTGGTCTTCCGTGGGTGGTGGGGCGGCGCGAGCGCCCCAATGTGGCCTTGGTTGCGTTGAACGCACCGAAGGCCACATTGGGTGCGTTGGACGCACCGAAGGCCACATTGGGGCGCTGGGTCAGAACAGGCCCAGGACGTCGTCCGGGGGCTTGGGGGACGGTGGGGCGTCCGCGTCCGTTATCGGGGCCGCTCTTCCCGCCAGTTTCCGCAGCTCCGCGCCGTAGACGCACCGTGCCGGGAAGGCCGCCGAGGCCGTTTGGCGGGTCAGCTCCTCCGTGGGGAGCTCGGTTGCCGAGGCCGCCAGCACCAAGTTGCCGAAGCGGCGGCCGCGCAGCACCCCCGGGTCCGCCAGCAGCAGGACCTCCGGGAAGACCTCGAGCAGCGTGGCCAGGAAGCGGCGGGCGAACGGCAGACCCGAGCCGTCCGTGATGTTCGCCAGGTAGCTGCCCTGGGTGCGGAGGATGCCCGCGATCGCCCGGGTCGCCTCCAGCGTCGCCAGGCCGCCGGCCAGGGTGGCCCTCTCGAACGCGTCGACCACCACCAGGTCCGCCGACTCCTCGCGGCGCGTCGCCAGGCCTTCGCGGCCGTCCGTCACCCGGACGCGCAACCCCGGCACCCGCAGCCCCAGCTGCGCGCGGACCAGCTCCACCAGCTCGCCGTCGGCGTCGAACACCAGCTGGCGGGACCCCGGCCGCTTCGCCGCGACGTACCGCGGGAGCGTGCACGCCGCCCCGCCGATGTGGAGCGCGTCCAGGGGGCCCGGTGGCAGCCGGTCCACCACGTCCGCGAACCGGCGGACGTAGTCGAACTCCAGGTGGGCGGGGTCGTCGAGGTCGACGTACGACTGCGCGACGCCGTCCACCGACACCAGCCAGGCGTTGCCGCGGGCGGTGTCGCGGACCAGCTCCGCCGTGCCGAACCGCACCGGGTACCGCCCGGGCACCGGCTCGGGCTTTCGCGTGCGGCTCACGGGATCCGAGGTTATCGGAAACATTCCGACCGCTCCGGCGATATGGGAACGGACGATCATCGATCGAGGGGGTTTTACCTTGCGTGCAAACGCAGTAATCGTTGCCGCGGCACTCGCGGCCGGGGTCTTCGCGACGCCCGCGGCGGCGGATGTGCTGCCCGACCGGGCGCAGGCCGTTTCGCTGCTGGAGACCGGCGGTCCGGGCGTGGCGCGGGCCGCCGAAGCGGCGTTGCTCGGCTCGCCCGCCGACCTGCAGGCCTTCCTGGCCACCGGCCGCCAGCAGGCGCAGAACGACGACGAGCGCGTCCTCGTCAGCCAGGCGCTCACCTCCGGCGGCCCGATCACCAAGCGCACCGCTCAGCGGGCGCTCAGCGGCACCCAGGACGACATCCGCGAGTACCTGGCGAACGGCCTGCCACTGGCCCGCAGCGCCGACGACCGGATCGCCGTCAGCCAGGCCATGGACACCGGTGGCCCGACCGTCAACGAGCGGGGCACGGAGGTGCTCGACAACGGCACGCCCGCCGACGTGCGGGCCTTCCTGGAGACCGGCCTGCAGCAGGCCAAGGACACCGACGACCGCATCGCGACCCTCCAGGCCCTGGCCGACGCCGGCCCCGAGTTCACGGCCGCCGCGCAGACAGCGCTCGACGGCACGCCGGAGGACGTCCGGTACTTCCTGTCGCTGTGGCGGCAGGTCGCCGCGAACTACGACGGCGAAGTCACCGCGGTCCAGGAGCAGCTCGACGCGGCCAAGGCCGCCGCGGCCGGCAACCGGCCCCAGGACGTGAAGCTCGCCGCGGACAAGGCCGCACAGCTCGCCGCGGACGCGCGGACGGCGAACACCAACCGGCTCGCCGCGCAGCGAGCCCAGAACCAGCAGGACGGCCGGGCCGCCTCGGCCGCCGAGGCGGCCGCGCAGCAGCAGGCCAGTGAGGCCGCGGCGCGCGCCGCGCAGGCGAAGAAGGACAACGACAAGCTGCTCGCCGACGCGGCCGACCCGGCGCTGACCGTGCCGAACGGCCGCAAGGCGTCCGTCTACCTGCTGCGCAACGGCGGTGCCGCCGTCAAGAACGCCGCCCGTGCCGCGCTGAGCGGCTCGGACGACGACGTCGTCACGTTCGTGCACAGCGGTCTCGCCGTCGCGCAGGAGGCCGACGACCGCGCCGCCGTCTCGGCGATCGCGGCGGACCCGAACGCCCGCCCGGGCCTGCGCCAGGCGGCTCGGGACGCGCTCGCCGGCCCGTACGCCGGGGTCGCCGCGCTGCTGCGCAACGGTGATTACCCGGGCCGCGACACCGACGACCGCATCGAGGTCAACCAGATCATGGCGGCCGGTGGCCCGGCGACGAAGTCGTGGGCGCAGAACGCGTTGGACGGGACCGTGGCCGACATCCGCGAGTTCCTGGCCCACGGCCGGGACAAGGCGCACCTGATCGACCTGGACATCTACGTCACCCGGACCCTGGGCGAGGGCCCGGAGGTGCAGGCGGTCGCGCAGGGCGTGCTCGACGGGCCGGACTCCGGCGCGCAGCACTACCTGGACGTCGAGCTGCCCAAGGCGCGGGCACGTGACGCGTTCACCGCGGCGCACGTCACCAAGGTGAACGCTCTGGTCGCCGAAGCGGCGGCCCTGGTCTCCTGACCGCACGGCGAAGGTTGTCGGTGGTGCCCGGTAGTCTCGCGGCGTGGCTCTCGCGCTGTACCGCAAGTACCGTCCGGCAACCTTCGCCGAGGTCGTCGGGCAGGAGCATGTGACCGAACCCCTCCGCACGGCGCTGTCCGCCGGGCGGATCAACCACGCCTACCTCTTCTCCGGTCCACGCGGCTGCGGCAAGACGTCGAGCGCGCGCATCATGGCGCGCTCGTTGAACTGCGCCAAGGGCCCGACGCCGGACCCGTGCGGCGAGTGCAACTCGTGCAAGGCGCTCGCGCCCGAGGGCCCGGGCAGCGTCGACGTCACGGAGCTCGACGCGGCCAGCCACGGCGGTGTCGACGACGCCCGCGAGCTGCGTGACAAGGCGTTCTACGCGCCGGCCGAGGCGCGCTATCGCGTGTTCATCATCGACGAGGCGCACATGGTCACCACGCAGGGCTTCAACGCCCTGCTGAAGATCGTGGAAGAGCCGCCCGAGCACGTCATCTTCATCTTCGCCACCACCGAGCCGGACAAGGTGCTGACCACCATCCGCTCGCGCACGCACCACTACCCGTTCCGGCTGATCCCGCCGAGCTCGATGCGCAATCTCCTGGAGCGCAACATCGCCGCCGAGGGCGTCGAGGTCGAGCCGGCGGTGTACCCGCTGGTCATCCGCGCGGGCGGCGGGTCGGCGCGGGACACGCAGTCGGTGCTCGACCAGCTGCTCGCCGGCGCCGGGCCGGAGGGCGTTTCGTACTCGCGGGCGGTCTCGCTGCTGGGCGTCACCGACGTCGCGCTGATCGACGACATGGTCGACGCGCTCTCGGCCGAGGACGCGGCCACGGTGTTCGGCACGGTCGAGAAGCTCACCGAGGCCGGCCACGACCCGCGCCGGTTCGCGACCGACCTGCTCGACCGGCTGCGCGACCTGGTGCTGCTGCGCGCGGTGCCGGAGTCCGCGGGCGGGCTGGTGTCGGCGCCGGAGGAGGAGCTGTCGCGGATGGTCGCGCAGGCCGAGCGGCTCGGCCTCGGCACCCTGTCCCGCTACGCCGACATCGTCCACAATGGACTTCTGGAGATGCGCGGCGCGACCTCGCCCCGGCTCGTGCTCGAGCTGCTGTGCGCGCGGATGCTGCTGCCGTCGGTGACCGATGCGGAGAAGGCCCTGCTGGCCCGGCTCGAGCGCTTGGAGCGCCGCGCGACGCTGGCCGCCGGCGGCGCACCGGCCGAGGGCGGCGTGGAGCCCCCGGTGCGGGCGGCTCCGGAACGCGAGTTTTCGAGGCCTTCGCAGCGCCCGGGCTCGGCGGGCCCGGCCCCGGTGCCGGAGCCGGTCAAGCCGCCCGGCCGCCCGGCCGACGCCGCCGACGGCGGAAGTGCCGTGCGTCCGCCCGCTTCGGCGCAGCCCCGCGAAGGCGGGAGTGCCGCGAATGCGCCGGTTGCGGCCCAGCCGGGCGACGGTGGTCCGGGTGCCACGCGCACTCCCGCCGCGGCGGCACCGGCTGCTGCGGCTGCTCCGGCAGCTTCGGCGGCCGAGACCCAGCAGGGCGGCTGGGGCGCGGTGCGCACCCCCGGCGGCGGCACGCCCGCTCCGGCGAGTGCCTCCGTGTCTTCCGATGACGGCGCGCGCGCGGCCGCCCCGGCGCCGGAACCCGCGGCCGCCGCACCCACGACCTCGGGCGGGATGGACGCCGCCGGGATCCGGAGCATCTGGCCGCAGCTGATGACCGCGTTGCGCAAGTTCACCGGCGGCCGCAGCATCGAGGCGATGCTGACGCAGGCCACGGTGGCGAGCGTCGAGGGCAACGCCTTGACGCTCACCCACAAGTCCGAACCGCTGGCCCGCCGCCTGTCCGACCAGGACAACGCCCGCAAGATCGCCGGCGCCCTGACCGAGGTCCTGGGCGGCGACTGGCAGGTCCGCTGCGTCCACGGCAACGCCCCGGCCGCGGCCGCCGCCCGGCCGCAGCAGGCGGCACCGGCACCGGAGCGGTCGTTCACCCGCCAGTCGGCGACGGCCGCGCCGCCCGCCGAACCCGCGGCCCGCCCCGCGACCCCGCCGCCGCCCCCGGCGCGGCCCAAGGTCACGACGAGCGAGCCGGACATCCCGCTGCCCCCGGAACCCTCCGACGAGGACGACGAGGACCTCTACAACGAGGACGCCAGCCCGGCCCCGCCACCGCCCCCACCCCCGCCGGACAAGGACCCGGACGAGCTGGCCCGCAAGCTCCTCTCCGAGCACCTAGGCGCCCGCCCCCTCGACTGAACGAACGCCCCCAGAGGGTCGGCTCGCGTACCCAGTGGGTCGGTTTGCGTACCCAGTGGGTCGGTTTGCGTACCCAGTGGGTCGGTTTGCGTACCCAGCCGGTCGGCTGACCGGCCGACCCTCCAGGTACGCCAGCCGACCCTGCGGGTACGCGGGCCGACGTTCGGGGTACGCGGGACGACACGGTGGGTCAGGAGGCCCAGGGGCCGATGCCCGTGACCCGGTCGGCCGTGATGCGGACGATCACGGCCGTCGGTGAGCCCTGGTTGCCCAGTTCGTACTTCTCGGCGCCGAGGTACCGGCGGGCCTGCCGGTCCATCAGCGCCGTGAACTCGTCGGCGATGTCCGGCCCGGTCACCCGGGCGGTGCCCCGGACCAGCAGGTACTGCGGCAGCCCCCGCGCGTCGCGCTCGTCGTGGTCCTCGATCAGCACGGTGACGCGCGGGTCGTTGCGGATGTTGCGCACCTTGGGCCGGCGGCCCTCCATGCCCATCACGATCTCGTCGCCCTCCCGGCTGGCCCAGACCATCGAGGTCTGCGGCGAGCCGTCGGGGTTGACGGTTGTCAGCACGGCGTTGAACGGCCGTTCGAACAGGCGGTGGCTGCTTTCGGGAAGTTCCATGGTTCCGAGACTAGGAAGCCGACGGGTACCGCTCGGTACCTTTGTTCCCATGGGTGACTTCTCGGGTGACGTCTTCCTCGCCGACTGCCCGGCCCGGCTGGCGATCGAGATGATCGCCGACAAGTGGGCGGTCGTCGTCGTGTTCGCGCTCAGCCGCGGCCCGCGGCGGCACGGCGAGCTGGCCGGCCTCATCGGCGGCATCTCCCGCAAGGTCCTCACCCAGACGCTGCGCAAGCTCCAGGGCTACGGCCTGGTGGACCGCCGCGCGTACGCCGAAGCGCCGCCGCGCGTCGAGTACTGCCTGACCGAGCTCGGCCGGACGCTCGTCGAGCCGATCGGCGTGCTCACGAAGTGGGCGACGCTGCACGGCGAGGCCGTCCTCGAGGCTCAGGAGGCCAGGTAGGCCTCGATCGCCGCCGCGATGGCCGACGCGAACTGCTGCCGGCCGTCCGCACTCGTCATCCGGGCCGCCTCCGTGGCGTTGCGCATGTTGCCGCACTCCACCAGGGCCGCCGGCCGGGTGGAAAGGTTGAGGCCGCCCAGGTCCGCGCGGGCCGACAGGCCGTTCGTGCCGATGTAGTTCGCCGCGCTGAAGCCGCTCGTGCGCATCGTGTCGCGCAGCGCCTGCGCCAGCCGCGTCGAAGGTGCTCCCTGCGCGGCGTTCAGCGGGGGTGATGAATACGCGACGTGGAAGCCGTTCGCCCCCGCGGCCTCCGAGCCGTCGGCGTGGATGGAGACGACCGCGTCCGCGCCGGCCTCGTTGCCGATCGCCGCGCGACGGTCGACGCAGGGGCCGACACCGGTGTCGTCCGGTCGCGTGTAGACGACCTTGATCCCCTTGTCCGCCAGCGCTTTCCCGACCCGCTGGGCGACGTCGAAGGTGAACGCGTGCTCGGGGTAGCCCGCGTTGGTCGCGGTGCCGGTGGTGTTGCACGGCTTGGTCTGCCCGCGCCCGGCCGGCACCGGGCGGTTGATCTCCGCCGGGTGGGCGCCGTTGCCGCCGTTGTGCCCGGGGTCCAGCACGACGACCTTCCCGGCCGCCACCGGCGGCGGCGTGGCCGATGGAGACGAAGACGGCGTCGGCGTCGGCGAGGGCGATGGAGACGACGGCGTGGGCGACGCGGTCGTCGACGTGACCACGGGCGCCGGAGGGGGCGCGGGCGCCGCTGGAGCGTCGTCGGAGCAGCCGGTGAGCAGGAGGGCACCGGCCAGCAGGAGGGGAGCAGTCGCGCGTCGCACGGCGACCACGGTGCCACAGCCCGGCACTTCGCGTGGCGCGACTACCCTGGTGGGGACACAGGCGTGCAGAGAGGACCGAGTGCGATCATGGCCCAACCCGGCGGCGGCTTCGACCTTTCCCAGCTGATGCAGCAGGCGCAGCAGATGCAGCAGAAGCTCGTCGAAGCCCAGGAAGAGCTGGCCAACACCGAGGTCACCGGCACCGCCGGGGGCGGACTGGTCACGGCGACCGTGTCCGGTGACAGCCAGCTGAAGAGCCTCCAGATCGACCCGAAGGTGGTCGACCCGGACGACGTCGAGACGCTGTCCGACCTGATCGTGGCGGCGGTCCGCGACGCGTCGGCGAGCGCGCAGAAGCTCACCGAGCAGAAGCTCGGCCCGCTGGCCGGTGGCCTCGGCGGCGGTGGCGGCATGCCGGACCTCGGCAGCCTCGGCTTCGGCGGCTGACGAACTTGTACGAAGGTGTCGTCCAGGACCTGATCGACGAGCTCGGGCGCCTGCCCGGGGTCGGGCCGAAGAGCGCCCAGCGGATCGCGTTCCACCTGCTGGCCGCGGACCCGGCGGACATCTCGCGGCTGCAGGACGTCCTCGGCAAGGTCAAGGAGGGCGTGCAGTTCTGCGAGGTGTGCGGCAACGTCTCCGAGCAGCAGAAGTGCCGCATCTGCCGCGACGAGCGCCGCGACCTCACGGTCATCTGCGTGGTCGAGGAGCCGAAGGACGTCCTGGCGGTCGAGCGCACCCGCGAGTTCAAGGGCCGCTACCACGTCCTGGGCGGCGCGCTCGACCCGCTGTCGGGCATCGGCCCGGAGCAGCTGCGGATGCGCGAGCTCCTCAAGCGCATCGGCGAGGCCGACATCAGCGAGATCATCATCGCGACGGACCCCAACACGGAGGGCGAGGCGACGGCGACTTACTTGGTCCGCATGTTGCGCGACTTCCCGGGCCTGAGCGTGACGCGGCTGGCGTCGGGGCTCCCGATGGGCGGTGACCTGGAGTTCGCCGACGAGCTGACCCTGGGTCGCGCGCTCTCCGGTCGCCGGGTGCTCTAAGGGGCGTCGAAGCGGCGCAGGTCGTACAGGTTCATCAGCCTGATCACCTTGTTCGCGTACTCCGGGTCGGTGGCGTACTTCTTCGCCACCGCCCGGATGAACGCATCCGGGTCCGTGCGCACCGGCAGCGCCGCCGCGTAGTTCGACGACGTCGTCAGCAGCCGGCCGTAGTCGCGGAATGAGTCGTCGATCGAGGCGTACGAGCGGAAATACGCGTCCACCGGGTGGCACGGCGCCGGAATGCACTCCGTCGTCGGGTAGCGCGCGCACCGCCGGGCGATCGGCCCCGGGCTCGACGGCGTCACGCACTTGAAGCCGAAGTGGTTCAGCTCCGCCGTGGACAGCTTGCTGCGCCCCCAGTTCGACTCCAGGATCGCCTGCGCCAGCGCGACCGACGCCGGGATGTCGTACGCCGCGTGGATCGCTCGCGCGATCGGGCCCGCCGCGCCGACGTACGCCTCCTGGAAGCCCGCCGTCAGCGCGGCGTCACGAACCGCGCTCTGGTCGATGGGCGGGACCACCACCAGCGCGGCCGCCAGTCCGATGTGGATCATGGCGACACTTTGCCCGGCTCACCCCCGGAGAAACCCGGGGTCACCCCAACGAGACCTCAGCAGTAGCCGAGCTGCGCCAGGGTGTCCACGACGATCTCGGACGGGTGGTACTTGTCCATCCAGGACTCACCGCGGCGGTTCTGGTACGTGTCGAGGAAGTTCTGCAGCTTGTCGCCGCGCATTTCCGTCAGCACCACCGTCTCGCCGAGGTGCTGCGGCGTCTCCGTGCGCTCGCGGTGCACCGCGCACGGCAGGCCGAGGTAGTAGCACTCCGCCGAAAGACCACCCGAATCGGTGACGACGTACTCGGCGCGCGCCACCAGCGGCAGGAACTTCAGGTAGCGCATCTTCGGCTGGACGATGAACTGGTCGTCGAAGATGTTCCCGATGCCCAGCGAGCGGATCTTCTCGCGCTCCGGCGCGCCGGCCATGTACAGGATCGGCATCTTGCGGCTCTGCTCGCGCAGGATCTCCAGCGCCTCGCGGTACTTGTCCGGGCGCGAGACCAGCTCGAAGCGGTGCAGCGTGGCCAGGCCGAACTTCTCCGGCAGGTCCGGCACGTCCAGCGGCTGGTTGATCGCCAGGCGCATCGCGTCGATCGCCGTGTTGGCCTCGGTGTCCACGACCACGCCGCGGGCGTTGCGGAGGTTGTTGACCTCGCGGATGCTCGGCGCGAAGTGGATGTCGACGATCTTCGCCGCGATCTTGCGGTTCAGCTCCTCCGGCAGCGGCGAGAGGATGCTGCCCGAGCGCGCGCCCGCCTCGACGTGCCCGACGCGGGACTTCAGGATCCGCTTGCCGATCAGCGAGCCGTACGGCGTGGTGAACGTGTCGCCGTGCACCAGCACCAGCGGCGGGCGGCCGTCCTCGGTCAGCGCGGCGCGCAGTTCGTGGCGGCGGCTCCACGCGGTGCGCAGCACCTGCGCGGCCCAGCCCGGGACCTGCGCCGGCGACTCGAGGTTGTGGGCCTTGTCCTCCGGCACCAGCCAGACGTCCGGCTGCGGCATGTTCAGGTCCGCGAGAACGTCTGCGACCTCGTCGACGTGCTGGGCCGTGAACCAGATCTTCGGCCGCATCCCGCGCTCGCGGATCCCGTGGTAGACCGGGGCGATCTTGATCAGTTCCGCGGTGGTGCCGAGAATGAAGGAAATCACCGTGAAGCCCATTTCTGGTCGGGTGCGGTGGCGTAAGGATACTGGCCGACCTGTCACGGGGGCCGCCGGGTAGCCTCGGCACGGTGAGTGCGAACCCGCTCCTCCCCTCGCTCAGCGTCGTGATCCCGGTCTACAACGAGCAGGACTGGATCGAACGCAGTGTCGGCGCGCTGCTCGCTTCGGCGTCCGCCGCGAGCTGGCCGATCGAGGTCGTCGTGGTCGACGACGGCAGCACGGACGCCACGCCGTCCCGGCTCGACGACCTGCGCGAACGCCACGGCATCACCGTGCTGAGCCAGCCCAACTCCGGGCGCTTCGAGGCCCGGCGGGCGGGCATCGCCAAGTCCTCCGGCGAGTGGATCGCGCTGCTCGACAGCCGCGTCATCGTCGACGAGCACACCCTGACGTTCCTGCGCGACCAGCTCGTCGAACACCCCGAGCGCGCGGTCTGGAACGGCCACATCAACGTCGCGTCCGAGCACAACCCGTACGCCGGGTTCATGGCCGGCCTGGTCAAGGTGCCCTGGCGCAAGTACTGCGCGAACCCGCGCCTGATGTCGTACGGCATCGAGGAGTTCGACGTCTACCCGAAGGGGACGACGTTCTTCTGCGCCCGCCGCGGCCTCCTCGAAGGCTCGGTGACGGCGTTCGCGTCGCTGTTCGACGACCTCCGCTTCGCCAGCGACGACACCCGCATGCTGCGCTGGATCGCCGAGCACGAGCGGATCTGGCTGGCCCCGGAGCTGTCGGCGACCTACCACGGGCGCGACTCGTTCAAGAAGTTCACGCAGCAGGCCTACTTCCGCGGCACGACCTACGTGGACTCCTACATCGCTTCGCCCGGCCCGGCCCGCAACGCCCTGTTCGGCGCGCTCGCGGCCGGTGCCGTCGGCCTGGTCTTCGCCGCGAAGAAGCCGAAGACGACGCTGGCCGCCGGTGTCCTCGGCGCGGTCGCGGCGGGCGAGATCGTCAAGAAGTGCGGCGCGACCGGCCCCGAGGCCCGTGCGGTCAGCACGCTGCTGCCGGTGTTCGCCGGCGGCTTCGGCGCCGGTGTCCTGCGTGGACTCGCCATGGCCGGGCGCGCCCGGCTCCGCCGTCGATGAGCACCGAAGTGGACACACCGGCCACCGCGCGCAGCGGACGCACGACCGCGGGCAGCCTCGGCGGCTCGCTGATCGTCTCCATCGGCCTCGGCTACCTGCTCACGGTCGCCTGCCAGCGCCTGCTGCCCCCGCCGGAGTACGCGGTTTTCGTCACCTTCTGGGGCCTGGTCATGGGCCTCGGCAGCACGCTGTCGCCGCTCGAGCAGGAGCTTTCGCGCCAGTCGGCGGTCGCCGCGCTCGCCGGCGGCAAGGCCGGCCGCCCGGCGCTGCGGGCGGTCGCGATCGGCGTGGTCGTCGCGGCCGCGTTCTCGCTCGCCCTGCTGATCCCGCCGGTCAACGAGAAGCTCTTCCGCGGCGACTGGTCGCTGGCGCTGATCGTGCTGTGCGGCGGGGTCGCGTTCGCCTGCCAGTTCGGCACGCGCGGGCTGCTCATCGGGCAGCACAAGGTGAAGGCCTTTTCCCTGCTCGTGGTGGCCGAACCGGCGATCCGGGCGCTGATCCTGGGTGTCCTGTTCGTCTCGGTCGCCTACAACGTCGTCTCGCTGGCGATCGCGGTCGCGGCCGGCTCGTTCGCCTGGCTGCTGTTCGCCCGCCCGGCCCGGCAGCTGCTCGACTTCCGGGTCGAGGGCGACGGCTGGGGCGTCACGTCCCGCCGGATGGGCATGCTCCTGGTCGGTGCCGCCCTCACGGCCGCGGTCATCACGGGCTACCCCGCGCTGGTCGGCCTGCTCGCGCCCGGCGGAGACCGCGACCGCGTCGGCTCGCTGTTCGCGGCGCTGGTCATCGCCCGGCTGCCGCTGACCCTGATCGGGCCGGTGCAGTCGCTGGCGGTGCCGTTCGTCGTCCGGCTCTCGGTCACCGAGGAAGGCCGCCACAAGCTGCGCCGCGTGCTGGCTCTCGGCGCTGGCGCCGCGCTGGTGCTCGCCGCGGTCGGTGCCCTGGTCGGCATGTGGATCGGGCCGTGGGCGGTCCGGTTCGTCAGCGGCCCGAAGTACGACATCGACGGCTGGTCGGTCGCGGGGCTGGTGTGGTCGTCGGTGCTGCTGGTGCCGATGCAGCTGCTCACGGCGGTGCTGATCGCTCGCACCCAGGCTCGGCTCGTGCTGGTCACGTGGGCTGTGGTGACTGGCACGGCGTCTCTGGTGTTGCTGTTCGTGCCGGGTGACACGGTGTTCCGCGCGGTGGTCGCGCTGGCGGTGGCGCCGACGCTGGGGCTGGCGGTGGTGCTCGCCTTCGTCCTGCGGCGGGCGCCCGAGCCGGTTGACGCCGGCCCGGCAACCCCCTGAAGCCCCGCTAGCCCCGGGGCGGGGTCTGCGGCAGGTCCAGCCGGTACACGCTGACCGTGCCCGAGCTGAACGCCTTCGTCAGGCCCGGCAGGCCGGTCAGCCCGCTCAGCCCCGGTGCCAGGCTGAACGTCAGCTGGCCCGTCCAGTGGTGGCCGTCCGTGCCGACCGTCGGGGCCGAGGAATCCACGTACACCCAGCGGACGTTCTTCGCCCTCAGGATGTTCTGGACCTGCGGGTCGGCCGGGAAGTCGTTGAACTTCGCCAGCAGCGTGATGTTGTCCTCGATCGGGCTGTGGCCGTCCGGGACGATGTTGAGGATCGGCAGGTCGTAGTCGACGTACAGCAGCGTCGAGCCGTCGTTCGCGTTGTTGAGGATCGTCTCGCCCGGGGCCGCGTTCTCGTGCAGCCACTTCGCGGCCGCGTCGTCGGCCGCGTTGTAGCGGACGAACTGCGGGGCCGCGTAGCGCTGGCTGAGCGACAGCGCCCCGGTGTTCATGTAGCCGCGGAACGACGTCACCGTCAGCGCGCCGAGCAGCACCACGATCAGCCCGAACGCCACCGCCGGCCGGAGCCGCGCCGGGATCGGGTTGCGGGCCCGCACCGCGACGACGAACAGCCCGAGCGCCACGAACAGGACCCCCGCCAGCGGCGGGATCAGCAGGTAGACGTGGGTGTCGAGGCGGTTGGCGACCCGGTAGTAGTAGCGGCCGATGGTCGCGCCGAACCCCGAGTTGGGCGAGTAGTGGAAGCTCACCATCACCGCGGCCCAGAACAGCCAGGCCGTCAGCAGCGGCCACGCCCGCCGGGACAGCAGCGTGGCGATGACGCCGGCCAGGCCCAGCAGGCCGAGCACCAGCTGGCCCATCGTGCCGCCCGGGTCGAAGTAGCCGCCGTAAGGCAGCCGGGCGACCAGCTCGGCCGACTCGCGCAGCGGCGAGCCGGGGATGTTGGCCGGCGCGTCGACCACCGTGCCGCCGCCGAGCCGCAGCAGCGCCAGCACGTCCGGGACGATGAGGACGACGGCGACCACGCCCGTCAGCACCAGCGGCAGCAGCGCGCGGACGAAGGCGAGCCGGCCCGCCTTGGTGAACAGCAGGCCGACCATGGCCGCGACCGTCGTCAGCGCCACCGAGGTCAGCGCGCTCGGGTGCAGGTTGAACGCGCCGGCGGCGGCGACGCCGACCAGCACCGCACGGCCCCAGTGGCGCTTGCCGATCACCAGCATCACCGCGACGAGGCCGGGCATGAGCGTCATCGCGGCCGCGTTCGGCAGAACCCCGCCGTCGTGGGCGAAGGCGATGCCGGGGCGGTACAGCTGCACGGAGACCAGCGCGGCCACCCCGGCGGCGAGCTCGACCCAGCCGCGGCCGAGCCGGCCGTGCCGGAGCACCGCCGCGGTGAAGGCGGCCACCGACAGCGGCAGCACGACCACCATGAACACGACGGTCGTCAGGTTCAGGGACAGCATCGTGTCCCCGAAGATGTCGGTGAGCAGCGCGCAGATGTCGGTGAAGCCCGGCGGGTAGAACTGGACGTTGGTGTCGTGCACGACGTCGATCGGCAGGATCTGCCACGGCGCGGCCTTGCCGGTGAAGTGCGTGAAGGCGGTCAGCACGGCGTGCGTGACGGTGTCGTGCTCCTGGGTCGGCGTCCGCCACGACCCGAGGCCCTTGTGCCACATGCGGACGCCGAGACCGACCCCGGCGACGGCGATGAGCGCGCCCAGCACCTGGGCGGCCGTCCCGGCCCGGCCGGTCAGCGTGCGCAGCCGCGGGTCTTCGGCGGGCCCGGCCGGATCCGCGGCCGGGCGACGGCGGCGGACCAGCCACCGCACGCCGCCGAGCACGAGCAGCACGACCACGAGCGCGACGACCGCGGTCAGCAGACCGAAGCGGAGTCCGGTGACGCCGGTGAACAGGGACACCAGCAGGACGAACCCGGTGGTCAGCGGCGCCGAGAGGCCCGCCAGCCACAACCGTTCGCGTACGCCGGCGACCAGGAGAATCGAGAATCCGGGGAGCAATACCACCAGGATTCCCACGGCCAGCCGGACAGCTTCGGACAGCATGCCTTCTCCGATCAACAAAGCCGTCAACGCCCGGGAGTCTATGGGGGGCGGCGGTGTGCCCAGGATGCGGGTGACCAGCGAGCTGACGTGCACGGTAGCGTGGCCGCCGCCGTCGGAGACGCCGTTCACCGCGGTGGCGGGACGGCTCACGGCGAAATGGGATGGGACAATGGGGTTTCTGCTCGTTCTGGCCGCATTCTGGCTGCCCGGCGCCGTTTTCGGCGCGGCGATCGGCCTGCGCGGCTGGACGCTGGGCGCGGCGGCACCGGTCCTCACCTTCGGCGTCGTGGCCCTCGCCATCCCGCTGCTCGGCGCCACGGGCATCCGGTGGACAGCGCTCTCCGTGACACTGTGGACGCTCGTGGTTTCGGCCGCCGGCTTCGCGGTCACCTGGGCCGTGGCCCGGTTCACCCGGCGGCGCCGGCCGGACGCCGAGGCGGCCCCGCCCGAGCGCCCGCGGTGGTCGTGGCGCGCCCACGCCTTGATGGCGCTCGGCGTCGCCGCCGGGATGGCGGTCGGCGCGCTCACCGTGCTGCGCGGCATTCCGGCACCCGGCACGGTAAACCAGGACTGGGACGCCGCGTTCCACGCGAACCTCGTCCGCTGGATCGCCGAGCGCGGCGACGCGCGCCCGTCGACCGTCAGCACCATCGCGAACCTGCCGGACGAGACGCACTACTTCTACCCGGACACCTACCACGCGCTGCTCGCCCTGCTCTTCGGCAAGGGCGGGCTGACCGTGATGCCGCTGCTGAACTTCGCGTCCATCGCCGTCACCTTCGCGGTGCCGCTCGGCGTGGCCGCGATGTGCCGCGCGTGGCGGCTGCCCCCGGTGACGGCCGCCGCGGCCGCCGTCGCTTCCGCCTGCTTCACCTCGTTCCCCTACGACCTGTTCTGGCACGGCCCAGTCTGGCCGTACGCCGCCGGCGTCGCCCTGGTCCCGGCCATGCTCGCGGTGGTCCGCCTGCTGCTCGAGCCGGGCGGTGCCACCGGGCCGCTGGCCGTGGGCGTCGGCGTCGGGGGCCTGGCGGCGCTGCACACCAGCGTCGTGTTCGTCCTCGTCGTCTACTGCGTCCTGATCCTGGCCGCGGTGCTCTTCCGGTTCGAGCCGATCGACTGGCGGCGGGCCTGGCCGTCGCTGGTGGCGGCGGCGCTGCTCGCCGTCCTGCTCGGGCTGCCCCAGGTGCTGCCCTCGCTCTACAACGCCGGCGGCGTGACGTCCGCGATCTGGGGGAACGCGGCCACCGTGACCGGCGCGGTCGGGCAGACGGTCACGTTCTCGCCGATGGCGGACTTCCCGCAGTGGTGGATCGGCGTGCCCGCCGTCGCCGGCGTGGTCCTGCTGGCCCGGCACCGGCGGGTGGTCTGGCTGGTCGCCGCGTACGTCGTCCTCGGCGGCTTGTACGCGGCGACGGTGTCCATGGAGAACGGCCTGGTCCACCTGCTGACCGGGCCGTTCTACAACGACAACTACCGGATCGCCGCCCTGCTGCCGCTGATCGGCGCGGTGGGCTTCGGCGAGTTCGTCCACACCGCGACGGCGTGGTTCGCGGCGAAGGTCCGGCCCCGGCTGCCGAAGCTGCACCCGGCGGCGCCCGTGCTGGCCGGCGTGGTGCTGCTGGCGGCGGTGATCGGCGGGTTCAGCCGCGGGTACGTCTACATCAACTCCGTCCACGTGAACATCGGCTACCGAGGCTTCCCCTCGGTGAGCGCGGACGAGGAGACGGCGTTCGCCTGGCTGGCCGGGCACACCGTCCCCGGCGAGCGCGTCCTGAACGACCGCCTCGACGGGTCGGTCTGGATGTACGCGCTGCAGGGGGTGAAGCCGACCCAGTGGAACTACTACGGCGCGCCGCCGGCCAGCGACATCGGCTACGTCAGCGCGCACGCGAACCGGCTGGAAGCCGACCCCCGGGCCCGGAAGATCCTGCGGGAGCTCAAGGTCCGCTACGCCTTCGTCGGCCAGGGCAACGCCGTTCCCGACGGGCCGAACGATCCCGGCCTGCTGAACCTGGACACCGCTCCGGGGTTCAAGCTGGTCTACCGCAACCCCGGTGCCTCGATCTACGAGATCGCGGGGCAGCAGGACGTCGTCACGGCGGGCGCCGCACCCGGGTCCGCGGCCGGCGACGGGCGGTGAAGCGTTAAAGTGATGCCCGTGTCTGTGACCTCGGCGAACCCGGTGACCAGCCGCCGCGTGCTCATCGTGATGCCCGCCCTCAACGAGTCGGCGAGCGTCGCGTCGGTCATCGAGCAGGTGAAGCGGGCCCTCCCGGGCGGTGACGTGCTGGTCGTCGACGACGGCTCGGTGGACGACACCGCCAAGCTGGCCCGCGCCGCGGGCGCCGAGGTGGCCCGGCTCGCCGTGAACCTCGGGGTCGGCGGCGCGATGCGCACCGGGTTCCGCTACGCCGCCGCCCGCGGGTACGACGTCGTCGTCCAGGTGGACGCCGACGGCCAGCACGACCCGGACGAGCTCGACGCGCTGCTGCGCGGCCTGGACGACGCGGACATCGTGATCGGCTCCCGGTTCGCCGGAAAGGGCGCGTACAAGGCCAGCGGGCCGCGCAAGTACGCCATGGTCGCGCTGTCCATCGTGTTCTCGCGGCTGGCGAAGACGCGGCTCACCGACGTCACGTCCGGCTTCAAGGCGATGGGGCCGCGCGCGATCCGGCTGTTCGCCGGCTACTACCCGGCCGAGTACCTCGGCGACACGGTGGAGTCCCTGGTCATGGCGATCCGGGCGAAGCTGACCATCAAGGAAATTCCGGTCGTCATGCGGGAGCGCGCGGGCGGCACGCCCAGTCACTCGCCCGTGAAGTCGGCCGTCTACCTGAGCCGGGCCGGGCTCGCACTGCTGCTGGCGCTGGTACGCCGCCGCCCGGCGGTCGACTCGTCCGACTCGGCATAAGGGAGCTTGCGAGATGGAAGGTTGGCGCGTCCTCAGCATCGTCGTCGCCTGCGTCGTGCTGTTCGTCGTCCTCGAGATGATGCGGCGGCGCAAGCTTCGGGAGAAGTACGCGGGCGTGTGGCTGGTCGTCGCCATCGGCGTCGTGGTGCTGGCCGTGATTCCGGCGGCCGCGAAGTTCCTCGCCGGGCTGACCGGGGTGGAAACGCCGTCGAACTTCGTCTTCCTCCTCGCCGGCGTGGTGCTGGCGCTCGTGTCGCTGCACCTGTCCACCGAGACCGGGCACCTCGAGGAAGAGGTGCGCACCTCGGTCGAGGAGATCGCGCTGCTGCGCTGCGAGCTCGAAGACACCCGGCGCGAGCTGGCGAGCCGGATCGCCGAGCTGGAGGCGAAGACGGCGGCACCCGACGACGTCAAAGGGCTCCCGGAGGTCGAGCGCGTCAGCAAGTGACGCGGTGATCGAAGCCCTGCTCGCCGCCCCCGCGCGGCTGGGCCGGGTGCGTGTGCTGGCCATCGACGGCCCGTCGGGCGCCGGCAAGTCCACACTGGCTGCCCACGTCGTCGCCGAGCTGACCGCCCGCGGGTGCCGCACGGCCTTGGTGAGCACCGACGCCTTCGCGACGTGGGACGACCCGGTCTCGTGGTGGCCCCGGCTCGCCGGCGGCGTCCTGCGGCCCCTGGCCGGCGGCGTGGCGGGGGCGTACCGGGCAATGGACTGGTCCACTGGGGCACCCCGGCCGGGTGAACTCGTCCGGGTGGCCGTGCCGGACGTCCTGGTGCTGGAGGGGGTTTCGAGCGGCCGCACTTCGGTAAGACCCCTGCTTTCCCACCTCTGCTGGCTCTCCGGCGGCTCCGAAGCCGAACGGCTGGCCAGAACCGTCGCCCGGGACGGTGAGGCCGCACGGGCCGAATTGGCGCGGTGGCAACGCTTCGAGCGCGGCTGGTTCGCCGTGGACGGCACCGCCGGCGCCGCCGGAACGCGACTTCCGTAGGGGAAGGCGGGGTCACCCAGCGTGTCCGGGGGACTCCGAATCGATCAAGCTGTCCGTAGCCGGATACACGAGTGGAGTAATGCCGGTACCGCCATCTGAGTCATGGATCAGGCACCCAGGGCAGCCATGGGCCGCAAATGGTCACATTCTGTCGTGATTTACGGACACATTGCGGTCAAATCGGTGTCCACGTAGCGCGATCGTAACCTCACGTGCTTAAGTGCGGGCCGAGTTCCCGCTAGTGTCGGCGAGCACACCGATCGTCCGTCGAGTTCCTGACCGACCGGACGGTGACTTTGAAACCCGAAACATCTCCCAAGGGGTGCCAGATGCAGCAATTGCGGCTGACCCGAACACGCCGCGTGGCCCTGATCGGGCTCGCCGGCGCGCTCGCGGTTTCGCTGTCCGCCTGTGCGGAGTCCAAGCGTGACGAGGGCGCAGGGGGTGGTTCCGGGGGCACGATGATCTTCGGTGCGGCCGGTAACCCGAAGTTGTTCGACCCCATCTTCAACGACGAGGGCGAAACCTTCCGGATCACGCGCCAGATCTTCGACACGCTGATCCAGAACAAGCCGGGCACCGCCGACCTCGAAGCCTCGCTGGCCGAGAAGTGGGAGCCCAGCAACGACGGCAAGACCTGGACCTTCTCCCTCAAGCAGGGTGTGAAGTTCTCCGACGGCACCGCCTTCGACGCGACCGCGGTCTGCTTCAACTTCGACCGCTGGTACAACATGAAGGGCGCCGCCGCCCAGAGCCAGATGATCTACTACGCCGACGTCTTCGGCGGGTTCGCCAAGAACGAGAGCGACGACTACAGCGACCCGGTCTACAAGAGCTGCGAAGCCAAGGACCCGGCGACCGCGGTCGTGAACCTGAACAAGGCGAAGGGCGCGTTCCCGGCGGCCTTCACCCTGCCGTCGTTCGCGATGCAGAGCCCGACCGCGCTCAAGCAGTACAAGTCCGACGAGGTCACCCAGTCCGGCGACTCGTTCACCTACAGCGAATACGCGAACAAGCACCCGGTCGGCACCGGCCCGTTCAAGTTCGACAGCTGGGACCAGGGCAAGGGTGAGATCATCCTGTCCAAGAACGACACCAGCCCGACCCAGACGGCCAAGCTCGACAAGCTGATCTTCAAGGTGATCCCGGACGAGAACGCCCGCAAGCAGGCGCTCAAGGCCGGCGACATCCAGGGCTACGACTACCCGGCGCCCGCCGACTACGGCCTGCTGCGCAACGAGGGCGAGCAGGTGCTGGTCCGCCCGCCGTTCAACGTGCTCTACATGGGCATCAACCAGTCGGGTCCGGCCGGCGACAAGCTGAAGGACGTCCGCGTCCGCCAGGCGCTGGCCTACGGCATCAACCGCGAGCAGTTCGTGAAGAGCAAGCTGCCCGAGGGCGCCGAGGTGGCCACCGAGTTCGTGCCCAAGACGATCTCCGGCTACACCGACGAGGTCACCAAGTACGCGTACAACCCGGAGAAGGCCAAGCAGCTGCTCCAGCAGGCCGGCGCGACGAACCTGACGCTGAAGTTCTACTACCCGACCGAGGTCACCCGTCCGTACATGCCGAACCCGGCGGACGTCTTCACCTCGATGTCGGAAGACCTGAAGGCGATCGGCGTCAAGATCGAACCGGTGGCCAAGCCGTGGAACGGTGGCTACAAGGACGACGTGCAGAAGTTCGGCAAGCAGGACCTCCACCTGCTCGGCTGGACCGGTGACTACAACGACGCCGGGAACTTCGTCGGCACCTTCTTCGGCCGCAAGAAGCCGGAGTTCGGGTTCGACAACCCGCAGCTGTTCCAGGCGCTCGCCGCCGCGGACGCTTCGCCCGCCGGCGACGCGCACGCCAAGGCGTACCAGGAAGTCAACAAGCAGATCATGGACTACCTGCCGGCCATCCCGATCTCCTACGGACCGCCCGCCATCGTGGTCGGCCCGAAGGTCAAGGGTCTGGTCGCCAGCCCGCTGACCGACGAGCGGTTCAACACCGTGACTGTCAACTGACGGTTCCACTTTGCGAGGCATGGGGTGGGTGCTACCGCGCCCACCCCATGTTCCGTACTCAGCGGGCTGCCACCTAAGGACTGCAAGTGCTCCGTTTCCTCGTGCGTCGGCTGCTACAAGCGATCCCGACGCTCCTCATCCTGTCCATCCTGGTCTTCGCCTGGCTACGGTCGCTGCCCGGAGGGCCCGCGGCCGCCCTCCTCGGCGACAAGGCAACGCCGGAGAAGATCGCCAACCTCAACCACGTGCTGGGGCTCGACCAGCCGGTCATCTTCCAGTACTTCAGGTTCCTCGGCCGCGCGATCACCGGTGACTTCGGTGCCTCGCTGGTCTCCACCCAGCCGGTGATGTCGGAGATCGGCACCTTCCTGCCGGCCACCATCGAGCTGGGCATCTCCGCGATGATCGTCGCGGTGGTCATCGGCATCCCGGCGGGCTACATTTCGGCCCGCTACCGCGGTGGCGCCGCCGACAACGTGATCATCGTGCTGACCCTGATCGGTGTCGCGGTCCCGGTCTTCTTCCTCGGCTACATGATGCAAGACCTGCTCGCCGGGCCGCTGGGCCTGCCGTCGCAGGGAAGGCAGGCAGCCGGCCTGGACGCCACCGCCATCACCAACTTCGCCATCCTCGACGGCATCATGACCAGCGAGTGGGACGCGGTCTGGGACGCGATCAGGCACCTGATCCTCCCGGCGTTCGCGCTCGCCACCATCCCGCTCGCGGTGATCACCCGGATCACCCGCGCGTCGGTGCTCGAAGTGCTCAACGAGGACTTCATCCGCACGGCCAACTCGAAGGGCCTCACGCAGCCGGTCGTCCGGCGGCGGCACGTGCTGCGCAACGGCCTGCTCCCGGTGGTCACCACCATCGGCCTGCAGACCGGCGCGCTGCTCGGCGGCGCGGTGCTGACCGAACGGGTGTTCAACTTCCGCGGCCTCGGGTTCCTGCTGGCCGAAGGGATCGAACGGCGTGACTACCCCCGGCTGCAGGCGCTGCTGCTCTTCGGCGCCCTGGTGTACGTGCTGGTGAACACACTGGTCGACGTCTCGTACGGGATCATCGACCCGAGGGTGCGTGTGCGATGAACACTCTGCTGAACAAGAAGAAGGAACCGATCGACAAGCTCGCGTCGGCGTCCGGGCACAGCCTGGGCGGCGAAGCGGTGCGGCGGATGCTGCGCAGCCCGGTGGCCATCACCGGCGGCGTGATCACCGCGCTGTTCCTCCTGCTGGCGATCTTCGCGCCGCTGATCGCGCCGAAGGACCCCTACGTCCGCTACCTGCAGGACAAGGTCTCCCTCGGCCAGGGCATCATCCCGGGCGCCCAGCCCGGGTTCCCGCTCGGCGTGGACGACTTCGGCCGCGACTACCTCTCGCGGCTGCTCGTCGGCGCCCAGCAGACGCTGCTGGTCGGCGTGCTGGCGACGGTGATCGGCGTGCTGATCGGCGTCATCATCGGCGGCCTGGCCGGCGCGTTCGGCGGCTGGGTCGACACCGTCCTCATGCGACTGGTCGACGTCATGCTGTCGGTGCCTTCGCTGCTGCTGGCGATTTCGGTGGCGGCGCTGTTCCAGAAGCCCAGCCAGTGGACGGTGATCCTGGCCGTGTCGATGATCGGCGTGCCGATCTTCGCGCGGCTGCTGCGCGGTTCCATGCTGGTGCAACGCGGCAGCGACCACGTGCTCGCCGCGACGTCGCTGGGCGTGAAGCGGACGTCCATCGTGTTCCGGCACATGCTGCCGAACTCGCTGGGCCCGGTCATCGTGCAGGCGACGCTGACCCTGGCCACCGCCATCCTCGAGGCCGCGGCGCTGTCGTTCCTCGGCCTGGGCGACCCGGACCCGAACCGGGCGGAGTGGGGCATCATGCTGAGCCGCGGGGCCCGGCAGTTCCTCGACGTCCGGCCGGAGCTCGCGTACTACCCGGCCATCGCGATCATCGTGGTGGCGCTCGGGTTCACGCTGCTCGGCGAGTCCCTCCGCGAAGCCCTCGACCCGAAGAACAGGCGGTGAAGCACTGATGGCACTCCTTGAAGTCCGTGATCTCAAGGTCGACTTCGTCCGCCGTGGCGAAAAGTCGTTCACCGCGGTGGACGGCGTGAGCTTCGACGTCGAACCGGGCCAGACGGTCGGCCTGGTCGGCGAGTCCGGCTGCGGCAAGTCCGTGACGTCCCTGGCGATCATGCGGTTGCTCGCCAAGCGTGGCAACAAGGTCAGCGGCTCGGTGCGCTTCGAGGGCGCCGACCTGCTCAAGCTGTCCGACCGGGAAATGCGCGACCGCCGCGGCCGCGACCTCGGCATGGTGTTCCAGGACCCGCTGTCCTCGCTGAACCCGGTCATCCCGATCGGGCTGCAGATCACCGAGGTGCTGGAGCGCCACCGCGGGATGTCGCGCAAGGCGGCGTCCGTCGAAGCGGTGGACCTGCTGGACAAGGTGGGCATCCCGGATCCGTCCCGGCGGCTTTCCGAGTACCCGCACCAGCTTTCCGGCGGGATGCGGCAGCGTGCGCTGATCGCGATCGCGCTGGCGTGCCGGCCGCGGCTTCTCATCGCCGACGAGCCGACGACCGCGCTGGACGTCACCATCCAGGCGCAGATCCTGGCGCTGCTGCGGGAACTGGTGCAGGACACCGGCACCGCGCTGATCATGATCACCCACGACCTCGGCGTCGTCGCCGGGCTGTGCGACGAGGTCAACGTGCTCTACGGCGGCAAGATCGTCGAGCGGGCCCAGCGGCACCAGCTGTTCGCCGAGCCGCGCCACCCGTACACGCACGGCCTGCTGGCGTCGATCCCGCGCCTGGACGCGGGCCGCGGCGAGAAGCTGATCCCCATCCGGGGTTCGGTTTCCGACAACATCCCGTGGGACCACGGGTGCGCCTTCGCGCCGCGCTGTCCGAACGCGCTGCCGGTCTGCCGCGAGGCCCAGCCGCAGCTGGTGCCGGACCGGGCCGGACTGCTGCGCTGTCACAACCCCGTGCGGCCCGCGGTCGCGGCGGGAGGAGGAGCCCGATGACCCGTCCTGCTGGTGACGTGCTGCTCGAGGTCACCGACCTCAAGGTGCACTTCCCGATCAAGAGCGGCGTGGTGTTCGACCGGACGGTCGGGCACGTGTTCGCGGTCGACGGCGTCGACCTGGCCATCCGGCGAGGCGAAACCTACGGCCTGGTGGGCGAATCCGGCTGTGGGAAGTCCACTTTGGGCCGGGCGATCCTGCGGCTCAACGAGCCCACTTCCGGGCACGTGGTGTTCGACGGCACCGACGTCGCGCAGCTCAAGGGAGAGGAACTGCGGAAGGCCCGGCGCCGGATGCAGATGATCTTCCAGGATCCGATGTCCAGTTTGGACCCGCGGCAGTCGGTCGAGTCGATCCTGGTCGAGGGCATGCACGCGCACGGCCTCGACAAGGACAAGGAAAAGACCCAGCGGCGGCTGCGTCAGCTGCTGTCCGCGGTCGGCCTGCCGGAGACGTCGTTGCGGAAGTACCCGCACGAGTTCTCGGGCGGGCAGCGCCAGCGCATCGGCATCGCGCGGGCGCTGGCCGTGGAGCCGGACCTGATCGTCGCCGACGAGCCGGTGTCCGCATTGGACGTTTCGGTGCAGGCCCAGGTGGTGAACCTGCTGGAGGACCTGCAGCAGCAGCTCGGCCTGACCTACGTCGTGATCGCGCACGACCTCGCGGTGGTGCGGCACATCTCCGACCGCATCGGCGTGATGTACCTGGGCGCGCTGGTGGAAGAGACCGACGCGGACTCGCTGTACCGGGACCCGCTGCACCCGTACACGCGGGCGCTGCTGTCGGCCATCCCGGTGCCGGACCCGCAGGTCGAGGACACCCGCGAGCAGATCCTGCTCGCCGGTGACCTGCCCTCGCCGGCGAACCCGCCGTCGGGCTGCCGCTTCCACACGCGCTGCCCGTGGAAGCAGGCGAGCCTGTGCGACACCGACCGCCCGCAGCTGCGGGAGATCGGCGGCGGGCACCGGGTGGCGTGCCACTACGCGGAGGACATCCGCGACGGGCGCATCCAGCCGCACGAGGTGGAGCCGGAGCTGGTGGAACTGACCGGGGCGCTCAACCCCGACCTGGGCCCGCCGGACATCGGCACCGCCGCCGAGATCCTCTGATGCTCACGTGAAACGGCCGGCCGGGCCTTGTCCCGGCCGGCCGTTCTCATGTCTCCAGCTTGGCGGCACGCGACTGCAGGTACGCCTGCTCGGGCAGGCTCAGCGTCCGCCGGGCGGCAGCCAGGTACGCCTCGCGGGCCCCGGCCGGATCCCCGGACAACTCCAGCAGGTGCGCGCGGATCGCGTCGACCCGGTGGTGGTTCGCGATGGCGGGGTCCTTGGCCAGTTCCGACAGCTCCGCCAGCCCCGCCTCGGGGCCGTGGACCTGCGCGAACGCCACGGCCCGGTTCAGCGTCACCATCGGGCCGGGTGCCACCACCCGCAGCAGGTCGTAGAGCGTGAGGATCTCGGCCCAGTCCGTCTCGTCGGCGGTCGCGGCCTCGTCGTGGACCGCGGCGATCGCCGCCTGCAGCTGGTACGGGCCCACCGGCGCGGTCGCGAGGGCTTTCGTGATCAGCGCGACGCCCTCGTCGACGAACGCCCGGTTCCAGCGGGTCCGGTCCTGGTCGGCCAGCGGGACGAGGGCCCCGGTCGCGTCGACGCGGGCCGGGCGCCGGGCCTCGGTCAGCAGCATGAGGGCGAGCAGCCCGGCGGCCTCGCCGTCGTCCGGCAGTTCCGCGTGCAGCTGCCGGACCAGCCGGATCGCCTCGGTCGTCAGCTCGACGCGGCTCAGCGCGTCCCCCGAACTGGCCGTGTGCCCCTCGGTGAAGATCAGGTAGAGCACCTGCAGCACCGCCGCCAGCCGTTCGGCACTGACGTCTCTGGTGAGCCGCTCCCCTTTCAGCTTCTGTTTCGCGCGGCTGATCCGCTGCCCGATCGTCGCTTCCGGGACGAGGAAGGCCCGCGCGATCTCGGCGGTGGTCAGCCCGCCGACCGCGCGCAGGGTGAGGGCGACTTGCGACGGCGGCGTCAGCGACGGGTGGCAGCAGAGCAGCAGCAGGGTCAGGGTGTCGTCGACCCCGCTGACCGGCTCTTTGCCGGGCGGCTCGGCGAGCGCGACGGTTTCTTCACGCCGTTGCCGCGCGGTCTCACTGCGCCACTGCTCGATGCGGCGACGGGACGCCGTCGTGATCAGCCACCCCTTCGGGTGATCCGGAACGCCTTCGGCCGGCCACTGCTGCGACGCGGCGAGCAGCGCCTCCTGGACGGCGTCTTCGCAGGTGTCGAAGCCGCCGTACCGCCGGACGAGCGCGGCGAGGACCTGCGGGGCGAGCTCGCGGAGCAGGTGTTCGACGTCGGTCACAGCTCCGGCCCGTGCAACCCCATCACCGGCCGCACCTCGACCACGCCGAAGGAGGCTTCCGGGATCCGGCGCGCGATCTCGAGGGCGCGTTCCTCGCTCTCGCAGTCGAGCAGGTAGAAGCCGGCGAGGAACTCCTTGGCCTCGGCGAAGGGGCCGTCGGTGGCCATGGGACCCACCCGCTTGGCGAGCTCGGGGAAGGCGAGCCGTTCGGAGACGATCCGCTCGCCGGAGGCGTCGAGATCGTCGTTGAGCTGCTGGTAGTAGGCCAGCCCGGCGGCCCGCTGTTCGTCGCTCATCCCTTCCCACGCGCTGCGCGACTCGGGGTTGCCGTAGATCAGGACCACGTATTTCACGTCCGCCTCCTGTCGAAATCCGTCCGGCGGCGCCTACGTCTCCTGTGCAAGCACCCGACCTTGAGGAGAATGGCATGAGTGAGCAGCAAATCCGCGAGTTGATGGCGGCGCGTGAGGTGGCGATGTCGGCCCGCGACGCGGAGACGCTGGGAGCGCACTACGCCCCGGACGTCGTGGCGTTCACGCTGGCGCCGCCGCTGGTGCACCGAGGTGCGGAGGTCAGCGGCGTCGCGGCGCGGAAGGCGTGGTTCGAGACGTTCGAGGGGCCGATCGAGTACGAGATCCGCGACCTGGAGATCACCATCGGCGGGGACATCGCGTACAGCCACGCGCTGAACCGCATGTCGACGACGCCGAAGGGGGCCCCGGCGGGATTCGAGCTGTGGTTCCGGTCGACGGTGTGCTTCCGCCGGGAGGACGGCGAGTGGCGGATCAGCCACGTGCATGATTCGACGCCGTTTTACATGGATGGGACGCTACGGGCGGCGGTGGACCTGAAGCCCTGAGGGCTGCTGCCCCGGCCCCCGAGCAGCTCCCCACCCTCCCGGGGGGCGTGCCCAAGTCCAGTCTATCGGTGGGCCCTGTCGAAACTGCTCGATCGGCAGTTATCCACCGGAGTTGTCCACATGGGGGTGGACTCTGTGGACAACTCCGGAGGAGGAGCCGCCCGGCTGTCATGCGTGATGCCTTGGCGAGCACGGGAACTGGCCTTCCACCGACCCGAACGCCGGATTGTTCAACGGCCGGCACGCCGGGTCAAGGCGGGAAAGCGTGCCTTGACCCGGCGTGCCGGCCGCTGATGCGGCTGCGTATCGGCTCGGCAGGGGGGTGTGCTCGCTGGGGGTGCTGGAAGGCGGCGCGCCGGGCTGCAGGTGGCGAGGGGTGTGTTCGCTGGGGTGCTGGAAGGCGCTACGCCGGGCCGCAGGTGCCGAGGGGTGTGCTCGCTGGGGTGCTGTGAGGCGGCGCGCCGGGCCGCAGGTGTGTGCTCGCTGGAGGTGCTGGAAGGCGCTACGCCGGGCCGGAGATGCCGAGGGGTGTGCTCGCTGGGGCCGCCCGAAAGCGCGTTTCCGGGTCGCTCCGCTGGGTGACCCCCGACCTAAGTCGTACCTCGGTCAATACCTGAGGATGCCGCCCGGCGCGGGCCGCCCCGGTACTCTTCGGAAAGCGAACACCAATCCCGACGTACGTTGCAGGGGGTACGGGCTGTGCACATCGACCAGTGGCTGGAGGCGATCCCGCCGATCTCGGTGTACCTGATCGTCGGTGCGGTGATCATGATCGAAAGCCTCGGTATTCCCCTGCCCGGCGAGGTCGTGCTGGTCAGCGCCGCCCTGCTCACGCTGAGCCACCCGAACCTGAGCCCGTTGTGGGTCGGCGTCGTGGCCAGTGCCGGTGCCATCATCGGGGACAGCATCGGCTATCTGATCGGGAAAACCGGCGGCCAGCGGCTGTTCGCCTGGGCCGGGCGGAAGTTCCCGAAGCACTTCGGGCCGACGCACATCGCCAACGCCGAACGGATCTTCAACAAACGTGGCATGTGGGCCGTCTTCTTCGGCCGGTTCATCGCGTTCCTGCGCATCCTCGCCGGTCCGCTCGCCGGGTCGCTGCGCATGCACTACCCGAAATTCCTGATCGCCAACGCGCTCGGCGGCATCGCCTGGGCGGGCGGCACCACCGCCCTCATCTACTACGTCGGGGAGGCCGCCGAGAAGTGGCTCGGCGACTTCTCCAAGTACGGCCTGGTGGCGGCCGTCGTGATCGGGGCCGTCGTCTTCGTCGTCATGAAGAAGCGGCTCGGCCGCGAGCACAAGGGCGAGAGCGACGCGGAAACCCCGAAGCAGGAAGAGACCGCCGCTTAGACCGCGACGAGCTCGGGCTTGCGTGCCGGCCGTCGCAGGGAGCCGAGCAGGACGCCCGCGATCACGACGACGGCGGCGCCGACCTCCAGCCAGGTCGGCCGCTCGCCCAGCAGCAGGAACGACGCCGTCAGTCCGACCACCGGCACCAGCAGCGAGAACGGCGACACCACGCCGGCCGGGTTGCGCCGCATCAACGTCGTCCACAGGCCCGATCCGACGACCGTGCCGATCAGCACGACGTAGGTCAGGCCGCCCAGCGCGGTCAGGCCGACCGGGGTCCCGAGCGTCGTCAGCGACCGCCACTGCGCGGCCGGGCCCTCCATGACCAGCGAAAGCGCGAACATCGGCAGCGGCGGCACCACCGACATCCACAGCGTGAAGTGCAGCGGGTTGTCCGGCTTGGCCTGGCGCGTGCTCAGGTTGCCGAACGCCCAGCTCAGCGCGGCCAGCAGCGTCAGGATCATCGGCAGCAGCGCGGCGTGCCCGGACCGCTGCCACGCGATCGCGGCCATCCCGGCCACCGCCAGCGCGATGCCGGCCAGCTGCTGCCGCGTGACGCGTTCGCCCAGGAAAACAGCGCCGAGGAGCACCGTGAACGGCGCCGACGCCTGCAGCACCAGCGACGCGAGCCCGGTCGGCATGCCGGTGTCCATCGCGATGAACAGGAACGCGAACTGGCCGGTGCCGAAGCCGAGGCCGTACCCGAGCAGGTGCCGCACCGGCACCTTCGGCCACGGCACGAACAGGATCGTCGGGACGGCGATCACGGCGAACCGCAGCGCGCCCGCGAACACCGGCGGGAACTGGCCGAGCGTGGCGTGGATGGCCAGGAAGTTGAGGCCCCAGAGGACGGCGACGAGCACGGCGAGCAGGCGATCACGGGCGGGCATGCTTCCACTGTGACAACGAGGACCGTGAAGGACCAGCGAGAATATCTGCAGGAACCTTGTAGCGGTGCTTCAAGTACAGTGACGGCGTGGATCTGGGCCGGTTGCGCACGCTGCGGGAGTTCGCCGACCGCGGGAGCGTGACGGCGGCCGCGCGGGCGCTGCACTGCACGCCGTCGGCGGTCTCGCAGCAGCTGCGCGCGTTGCAGGGCGAGGTCGGCCTGCCGCTCACCGAGCCGGCGGGCCGCGGCCTGCGGCTGACCGACGCCGGCCGCGCGCTGGTCGCCCGCGCCGACGAGGTGCTCGCCGCGCTCGAGCGGGCCGAGTCCGAATTGGACACCTACCGCAGCGCGCCGCGCGGGCGGGTGCGGATCGCGATCTTCCAGTCGGCCGGCCTGATGCTGCTGCCGGGGCTGCTGTCCCGCGTCGCCGGGTACGACGGCCTGGAGATCGACGTCCGGGACGTCGACATGACGCCGCCCGAGGTGCCCGGCCTGGTCGCGGACTACGACATCGTCGTGGCGCACCGCGACGAGCACGCGCCGGAGTTCGCCTCGAGCCGCCTCGACGTGGTGCCGCTGCTGCGCGAACCGCTCGACGTCGCGCTGCCGGCCGGGCACCGGCTGGCGGACCAGCGCCGCGTGGAGCTGGCGGAGCTGGCGGACGAACGCTGGATCAGCGTCGACTTCGGCTTCCCGGTGGACGACGTGCTGCGCTCGCTGACCACCCGCACCGGCGTGCGGCCGGTCGTGGTGCAGCGGATCAACGACTTCCGGATCACCGAACGGCTGGTCGCCGCCGGCCACGGCATCGCCCTGCTGCCCCGGTACACGATGAACACCGGCCCCGGAAGCGGGCTGGTCGGGCGGCCGCTCGCCGGCATCCGCGCGGCCCGCCTGGTGGAGGCGGTCTGCCGGACGGGCGCCCGCCAGCGCCCGGCGGTGGCCCAGGTGATCGCGGAACTGCGTGCGGAGGTCGGTCAGCTCACCGCTTGAAGCCGCGCAGGTACGCCAGCGCGATGCCGAGCGCGTCCTCCAGCGCCGTGAGGTCGTGCCGGATGTGCGCCAGCAGCAGTCCACCTTGGACGGACGTCATCGCCGCCTGCGCCAGCCGCGCCGGGTCGGCGTCCGCGGCCAGTTCGCCGTTGTCCTGCAGGGTTTTCAGCCCGCGCGCGAGATGGGACTCCCACGTCCGGTAGGCCTGGTCGACCAGCGGCGCGAGCTTCGGGTTGTCGCCCACTTCGCCGGCGAGGTTGCCCAGCGGGCAGGCGATCGGCGCGCCCGCGCGGCGGTGGACGTCCAGCAGCTGCTCGGTCCACGTCTCCAGATCGGCCCAGGAGGCCAGCGTGAAGATCGCCGGCTGGTTGCCGAGCACCTGCTCGAGGTAGCGATCGATCACCGCCCCGACCAGCTGTTCCTTGTTCTTGAAGTAGTGGTACATCTGCGATTTTCCGGCCCCGCTCGCGGCGAGCACCTTGTCGACGCTCGTGCCCGCGACGCCGTCGACGTACATCAGCGTGGCCGCCGCGTCGACGATCGCCTCGCGGGTCCGCCTGCCGCGCGGGGTCGAAGCCGCTTGCGTCTCCATGTACCGGATAGTACAGTCTGCTTCACTGTACCAATCAGTACAACTGCTAGGGGGATCCATGACGCTCGAGAACGCCCTGACCGGGGTCAACGACCAAGCCCGCGGGGCACTGCCGCCGGAGATCTTCGCGATCCTCGAAGCCGACCGCCGCCGCGGCGGCGCGACCGAGTTCGCCGAAGCGGGCGGCAAGATCGACGACTTCACCCTGCCGGGCGCCGACGGGGCGCCGAAGAGCCTCGGCGAGCTGGTGGCGGCCGGGCCGGCGGTGCTCGTGTTCTACCGCGGCCAGTGGTGCCCGTACTGCAACCTGACCTTGCGCACCTACCAGCAGGAAGTGCTGCCCGAGCTGGGCAAGTACGGCGCGACGCTGGCCGCGATCAGCCCCCAGCGGCCGGACGGCTCGGTGCCGGTCGAAGACCTGGGGTTCCCGGTGCTTTCGGACGTGGGCAGCACGGTCGCGCGCGGCCTCGGGCTGAGCTACCCGGTGTCCGAGCCGGTGCGCGACGCCATGGAGTCGCTCGGCACCGACCTCGAGAAGGTCAACGGCACCTGGGAGCTGGTCCACCCGGCGGTGGTCGTGGTCGATCGTGACCGGGTGATCCGCTACATCGACGTCCACCCGGACTTCGTCACGCGCACCGAGCCGGCGGACATCCTGGAAGCCGTCAAGTCGCTTTGACGCTGTGCCGGACGCTGTAGGTGAGCACCGAACCCAGGACCAGGGCCACGGCCAGGGAGAGCAGCAGGCTGATCCCGGGTTCGGTGACGATCCGGCCGCCCGCGTAGCCGAGGAAGGCCACGTACGACGTCCAGAGTGTGACGCCGACGGCCGAAGCGGTGAAGAACTCCGCCATCGGCCACCGGAGTGATCCGGCGAGGAGGGCGCCGAGGGTTCCTCCCGACGGCAGCCAGCGGGCGACCACCAGCACCGGCCGGGGATGGCGCTGCAGCCGCCCGTCGAGCCAGCCGAGGCCGGCGGCGATCTTCTTCCGCCGGCTCAGCCGGTCCAGCGCCGCCCGGCCACCGAACCGGCCGAGGGCGTAGAGCGCCTGGTCGGACGCCAGGCACCCGGCACTCGCCACGGCGATCACCAGCGCCAGAGACGTCCCGCCCTGCGCCGCCGCGATGCCCATGCCGAGGATGGTCACCTCGGTCGGCAGCAGCGGCACGAGCGAGACGACGAACAGCACCAGCAGGCCCGCCGTCGATCCGTTCACACCTCCATTAACCGCTCGCTCGCCGCGAAGCACTCCCGATCAGCGGGGACTCACAGCAACCCGACAGCTCGTCCACAGATTCGCCGAAACCATGCCAGGAGTTGTCATGGTTCGCCGTGAGGCTGGGGTGCATGAACACACTTTCCGGAAAAGTCGCCCTGGTGGCGGGCGGTACGCGCGGCGCGAGCCGGGCGATCGCCGTCGAACTGGGCCGCGCGGGCGCCTTCGTGTACGTGACCGGCCGGACGACGCGCGCCGGGCGGTCCGAAGTGGACCGGCCGGAGACGATCGAGGAGACGGCCGAGCTGATCGAGCGGGCGGGCGGGGCGGCGGAAGCGATCCGCGTCGACCACCTGGTGCCGGCCGAGGTCGAAGCCCTGGCCAAGCGCATCGATCGCCTCGACATCCTGGTCGACGGCCTGTGGGGCGGTGACCAGCACCTGGGCTGGGGCAAGCCGGTGTGGGAGCACGATCTCGACGCGGGCCTGCGGATGATCCGCCTCGGCGTCGACGCGCACCTGATCACCAGTCACTACCTGCTCCCGCTGCTGATCGGCCGGCCGGGCGGGCTGGTCGTCGAGCTGACCGACGGGACGGCCGAGTACAACGCGAAGTACCGCGAAGGCACTTCGCTGCCGTTCTACCTGGCGAAAGCGTCGGCGCACCTGCTGGCGATCGGCGAGGCGGCCGAGCTGGCCGCCCACGGTGCGACGGCGGTGGCCTTCACCCCGGGGTACCTGCGGTCGGAGGCGATGCTGGAGCACTACGGGGTGACGGAGGAGAACTGGCGCGACGCTTGCGAGCGCGTGCCGCACTTCGCGATTTCGGAGACGCCGGCGTTCGCCGGCCGCACGGTGGCGGCGCTGGCCGCGGACCCGGACCGGCACCGGTGGACCGGGCGGACGCTGAACAGCGGGCAGCTGGCGAAGGAGTACGGCGTGGACGACGTCGACGGCAGCCGGCCGGACGCCTGGCGGTACATGACGGAGGTCGCCGACGCGGGAAAGCCCGCGGACACCACCGGCTACCGCTGAGCGTTGCGGGCGGCCAGGTCCGCGCCGATCGCGGCCAGCGCCGCCCGCAGCTCCACCGGCTCCAGCACCTCCACGCCCGGGCTCAACGCCACCAGTTGGCCGAGGCCGATCTCGTCGTCTTCCAGGGCGAGCTCGGCCTCGGCCCAGCCGTCCGCGTCCGGCGTCCCGAGCGAAACCACCGTGTCCGCCAGGTGCTCGCCCCCGAACACGCGACGCAGTTCCCGCACCGCCGTCCGGTCGAGCCGGGCGCGCACCCGCAGCGGCCGCGGCACCTGCTCGAAGGCGGCCGCCGATGAACGCCACCAGCGGGCCAGGTCGAACGATGACGGCCGCGAGAAGGCGGTTTCCGAAGCAACAACCTCCGAGATCCGCGAGACCCGGTAAGTCCGCAAAGCGTCGTCCGGGACCACGCGCGCCACCAGGTACCAGACCCCCGCCTTCAGCACGAGCCCCAGCGGCTCCAGCTCCCGCGACGCCACCTTGTCGCGGCGCCGGTACGTCACCGAGACCCGCCGCTGCGACCACACCGCCCGCACCACCGCCGCCAGCGCCGGTGGCTCGTCCGGCGAGCCGAACCAGCCCGGCGCGTCCAGGTGGAACCGGCCCGCCACCAAGGCCGCGTGGTCCCGCAGCTCGGCGGGCATTCCCGCGGACACCTTCGCCCGCGCCGCGCTGCCCGCGGTGTCGAGACCGAGCCCGGCGAGCGCTTCCGGCACCCCTAGCGCGAACAGCGCGACGGCC
This sequence comes from Amycolatopsis sp. NPDC051716, assembly GCF_040681595.1. NCBI lineage: Bacteria > Bacillati > Actinomycetota > Actinomycetes > Pseudonocardiales > Pseudonocardiaceae > Amycolatopsis > Amycolatopsis sp. NPDC051716. The sequence goes on from NZ_JBFAZA010000002.1 coordinate 271,002, forward strand.
TCCCGCGCGGTGAGGCCGTCGAGCCCGGAGCGCCAGCCGTCGACCAGGCGGAAGCCGCCGTGCCGCCCTTGCTCCGTCCACAGCGGAACGCCCGCTTCGCGCAGGGCCGCCAGGTCGCGGTGCATCGTGCGCTCGGAGACGCCGAGCTCCACCGCGAGCTCGGCGGCGGTCGCGCTGCGCCGCCGTTGCAGCGTGAACAGCAGCGCGACCAGCCGCTCGGCTTTCACCGGCTAGCGGTTGGCGCGGTTCACCGCCGAGACGACCGCGCGCAGCGACGCCGTGACGATCGACGGGTCGATGCCGATGCCCCAGAACACCCGGTCCGAGATCGCGCACTCGATGTACGACGCGGCGCGCGCGTCGTCGCCCGGCGAGAGCGTGTGCTCGCTGTAGTCCAGCAGGCGCAGGTCGAAGCCCACCGTCGACAGCGCGTCGAAGAAGGCCGCGATCGGGCCGTTGCCGCGGCCGGTGACCTCGTGCTCGTCACCCTCCACGCGCACGGTCGCGGTGATGTCGTACTCGCCGTCGCCGTTGTCGCGCACGTGCTGGCGGACCAGCTCCAGCGGCGTCTTGAGCTCCAGGTACTCGGCCGAGAAGGCGTTGTACATCGTGGCCGGGTCGACCTCGCCGCCCTCGGTGTCGGTGTAGCGCTGGATGACCTTCGAGAACTCGATCTGCAGCCGCCGCGGCAGGTCGAGCTGGTGCTCGGCCTTCATGATGTAGGCGACGCCGCCCTTGCCGGACTGCGAGTTCACCCGGATCACGGCCTCGTACGTGCGGCCGACGTCCTTCGGGTCGATCGGCAGGTACGGGACCTCCCACGGGTACTCGTCGATCGGCACGCCCTGCTTTCCGGCGGCGTCCTTCAGCGCGTCGAGGCCCTTGTTGATCGCGTCCTGGTGGCTGCCGGAGAACGCGGTGAACACCAGGTCACCGCCCCACGGCGAGCGCTCGCCGACCGGCAGCTGGTTGCAGTACTCGACCGTCCGCTTGATCTCGTCCATGTCGGAGAAGTCGATCTGCGGGTCGATGCCCTGGCTGTAGAGGTTCATGCCCAGCGCGACCAGGTCGACGTTGCCCGTGCGCTCCCCGTTGCCGAACAGGCAGCCCTCGATCCGGTCGGCGCCGGCCTGGTAGCCCAGCTCGGCGGCGGCGATGCCGGTGCCGCGGTCGTTGTGCGGGTGCAGCGACAGGATCACCGAGTCGCGGCGCTCCAGGTTCCGGGACATCCACTCGATCGAGTCGGCGTAGACGTTCGGGGTGGCCATCTCGACGGTCGCCGGCAGGTTCAGGATCACCGGCTTCTCCGGCGTCGGCCGCCAGATCTCGGTGACGGCGTTGCAGACCTCGAGCGCGTAGGACAGCTCGGTGCCGGTGTAGGACTCCGGCGAGTACTGGAACCGGAAGTCGGTGTCCGGCTGCTTCGCGGCCAGCTCGACGACCATTTCCGCGGCCTGCGTGGCGATCTTCTTGATGCCCTCGCGCTCTTCGCGGAAGACCACGCGGCGCTGCAGGATCGACGTCGAGTTGTAGATGTGGACGATCGCCCGCGGGGCGCCTTCGAGCGACTTGAAGGTGCGCTCGATCAGCTCGGGACGGCACTGGGTCAGCACCTGGATGCTGACGTCGTCCGGGATGGCGTGCTCTTCGATGATCTCGCGGACGAAGTCGAAGTCGGTCTGCGACGCGGCCGGGAAGCCGACCTCGATCTCCTTGTACCCCATGCGGACCAGCAGGTCGAAGAACTTGCGCTTGCGCGCGGGCGACATCGGGTCGATCAGCGCCTGGTTGCCGTCACGCAGGTCGACCGCGCACCACAGCGGCGCGCGGTCGATGCGCTTCTCGGGCCAGGTGCGGTCGGGCAGGTCGATGTTCTCGATCAGGTCGTACCAGGGGCGGTAACGGTGCACCGGCATGGACGTGCCGCGCTGGGTGTTCCAAGCGGGCTGGTCAGCGGGCGCGGGACGAGAGGGTTTGCGGATCTTGCTCATGGGATTTGGGGTGTCTCCAGCTCGACGGGTGCGACCGGCACCACGAAGCCCCGCGACGGGGAGCCGGTCCGGTCAGGCCCCGTCGCGGCAGCGAAGCAGGAGAGCACGCGCCACGGCCCCACCATAACCAGGGAACGCGGACTGAGGGAAGCCGGGCCGCGACGGAACCGGTCCTCCCCTGCCCCCACCACCGCCCTCAACGGAGGTGCTTCGCGCCGCCGAATTGTTATTCGTGATCGACCGAACGTGTTACCAGCGGGTAGCAATCGGCGGGGTGGCGTGCCAAACTGCGGGCATGGGTGAGCACGCAGAGTCGTCGGAGGAGACCCGTGTCTCCCGTCGCGCCGCCGTCGACTGGCGCCGGACCGGGGGCCGGGTGGCCTCGCTGGTCGCGTCGATCGTCCGCTGGGTGGGCCTGGTCTTCGCCGCGTTCCTGGTGATCCACGTGATCTTCACGGTCGGCTCGGCCAACCCGGACAACGGCATCGTCTCGTTCGTGAAGTCCTGGGCCGACAGCCTCGCGCTCGGCTTCAGCGACCTGTTCACGCCGAGTGACCAGAAGCTGCGCGTCCTGGTGAACTACGGCATCGCGGCGATCTTCTGGCTCGTGGTGTCCGGGATCCTGGCCAAGGTCATCCGCCGCGTCGGCGGGGCGTCCTGATTTCGCGGTGATCACGATCGGCGCGGGCGCCGCGGTCATGTTCACCTTGCTGTCGCCGGCGCCGAAGGACGCTACGGGCTAGACCGTCGGCACCACTGGGAACCTGCTCACCTCGGCCGCCGTGATCATGGGCCTCGTCGTGATGGTGGTCGCCTGCGTCCAGCAGGTGAAGCTGCGCCGGGAGATCCTCGGCCTGGCCCCGGCCGAGCGGCCCGGCGAAGACCCCGCGCTCGCCGCCGCGTTCGCGGCACGGGAGCGCCGGGCCGAGGCGCGCAAGCTCGTCGCGAGCGACCCGCTCATCGCGCGTGACCTGCGGATCGGCCGCCAGGTCGGGACGACGGTCGGCGGGTTCGCCACCGTGGTGCCCTACTCGGTGCTGAAGCGTGTGCGCGACCGCGCAATCGTCCTCCCGGGTCAGCGCAGCGCCGGTTCGCCCCACCGGCCGGTGAAGGCGAACTCCGCCAGCGGCAGCCGCACCCGGTCCGCCTTCTCGCGCTCGATCCGCCGCTCCTCCTCCAGCACGTCCGGCTCGGCCGGCGACCCCACCGCGATCGCCACCTTCGGCACCGCGTCCTCCGGGAGGGCGAAGACCGCGCGCACCGCGTCCGGCGAGAAGCCCGCCATCTGGTGGGCGATCAACCCCAGCTCCACCGCCTGCAGCACGAGGTTCTCCGAAGCCAGCCCGAGCCCGTATTCGGCGTACGGCACCGGACCCTTCTCGTTCGTCGTCATCATCACGCCGATCAGCAGCAGGCTCGCCCGGTGCGCCCAGGCCCGGTTGCCCGAATTGAGCGTCGCGAGGATGTCGTCGAACGCCGTGGTGCCGCGGACGCCCACCAGGTAGCGGGCCGGCTGGGTGTTGCCGAACGACGGCGCCCAGCGGGCCGCCTCCAGCAGGGCCCGCACCTGTTCCGGGGTGACCACGGCCGACTCGTCGTAGGCCCGCGGGCTCCACCGTTCCGCCATCAGGGTTGCGATCGGGACGCTCGTCACAGCTGGTTTCCGCACGTCCCTCACCGTACCCAGGCGTGCGCTGCATCACTCGGGAGGAAGGGCTCCGCGCATTTCGTTGGTGTTGCGGAAGATTTACTTCCCCGACACCCACCGGCGGGGTCCGCCCCACGTCAAGAGGGTGGCGGGCCGCCGTAGCCCCGGTAGGCTCCAGTTCAAATCATGGGACGCGGGGGCTCTCCGGTGCCCACCAGGGAGCCGCCCGGCCCGCGAGGAGGTTCGGGCGTGGCCCTCGTGGTCCAGAAGTACGGCGGATCGTCGCTGGAAAGTGCCGACCGGATCAAGCGCGTGGCGGAGCGGATCGTCGCGACCAAGAAGGCGGGCAACGACGTCGTCGTGGTCTGCTCGGCGATGGGTGACACCACCGACGAGCTGCTCGACCTGGCGCAGCAGGTCAACCCGGCGCCGCCGGAGCGGGAAATGGACATGCTGCTCACCGCCGGCGAGCGCATCTCGAACTCGCTGGTCGCGATGGCGATCGCGGCCCAGGGCGCCGAGGCGTGGTCGTTCACCGGTTCGCAGGCCGGCGTCGTCACGACGTCGGTGCACGGCAACGCGCGCATCATCGACGTCACGCCGAGCCGGGTCACCGAGGCGCTCGAGCAGGGCTACATCGCGCTGGTCGCGGGCTTCCAGGGCGTCGCGCAGGACACCAAGGACATCACCACGCTGGGCCGGGGCGGCTCGGACACCACCGCCGTCGCGCTGGCCGCCGCGCTGAACGCCGACGTCTGCGAGATCTACTCCGATGTGGACGGTGTGTACACGGCCGACCCGCGGGTGGTGCCGGACGCGAAGAAGCTCGACACCGTCACGTACGAAGAGATGCTCGAGCTCGCCGCGAGCGGGTCGAAGATCCTGCACCTGCGGTCGGTCGAGTACGCGCGCCGCTACGGCGTCCCCATCCGAGTCCGTTCTTCCTACCGTGACAAGCCGGGCACGACGGTGACCGGTTCTATCGAGGAGATCCCCGTGGAACAAGCCCTGATCACCGGTGTGGCGCACGACCGCTCCGAAGCCAAGATCACGGTCACCGGGGTGCCGGACCACACCGGTGCCGCGGCCCGGATCTTCCGCGTGATCGCCGACGCCGAGATCGACATCGACATGGTGCTGCAGAACGTGTCCAGCACCGTCTCCGGCCGCACGGACATCACGTTCACGCTGTCGAAGGCGAACGGCGCGAAGGCCGTCAAGGAACTCGAGAAGGTCAAGGCGGAGATCGGCTTCGAGTCGGTCCTCTACGACGACCACGTCGGCAAGGTGTCGCTGGTCGGCGCCGGGATGCGCTCGCACCCGGGTGTCACGGCGACGTTCTGCGAGGCGCTGGCCGAGGCCGGCGTCAACATCGAAATCATCAACACCTCGGAGATCCGCATCTCGGTGCTGATCCGGGACGCGCAGCTCGACGACGCCGTGCGCGCGATCCACGAGGCGTTCGAACTCGGCGGCGACGAAGAAGCCGTCGTCTACGCGGGGAGTGGTCGCTGATGGCGGACGGGCTGCGGGTCGGAGTGGTCGGCGCGACCGGCCAGGTCGGTGCGGTGATGCGCAAGCTGCTGGCGGAGCGGGAATTCCCGATCGCCGAGCTGCGCTACTTCGCCTCGGCGCGCTCGGCGGGGTCGAAACTCCCTTGGCGCGACACCGAAATCACCATTGAGGACGCCTCGACGGCGGATCCGTCCGGTTTGGACATCACGCTGTTCTCGGCGGGCGGCTCGACGTCGAAGGCGCAGGCGCCGCGGTTCGCCGCGGCCGGGGTCACGGTGATCGACAACTCCTCGGCCTTCCGGATGGACCCGGACGTGCCGCTGGTCGTCAGCGAGGTCAACCCGCAGGCCATCAAGGAAGCGCGGAAGGGGATCATCGCGAACCCCAACTGCACCACCATGGCGGCGATGCCGGTGCTGAAGCCGCTGCACGACGAAGCCGGGCTGGTGCGGCTGGTCGCGTCGACGTACCAGGCGGTGTCCGGCAGCGGCCTGGCCGGTGTCGACGAGCTCGCCGGCCAGGTGCGGGCGGCCGCCGAGCACGCGTCGCTGCTGACCCACGACGGCGCGGCGATCGAATTCCCGAAGCCGGAGAAGTACGTCCGGCCGATCGCGTTCAACGTCCTCCCGATGGCCGGGTCCATTGTGGACGACGGCGAGTTCGAGACGGACGAAGAGAAGAAGTTCCGCAACGAGAGCCGCAAGATCCTCAGCATCCCGGGCCTGGGCGTCTCGTGCACCTGCGTGCGCGTGCCGGTGTTCTCGGGGCACTCGATCTCGGTGAACGCGGAGTTCGAGCGGCCGCTGTCGGTCGAGCGCGCGACGGAGCTGCTGAACCACGCGCCGGGCGTCGAGCTGTCGGAGATCCCGACCCCGCTGCAGGCGGCGGGCAACGACCCGAGCTACGTCGGCCGGATCCGGGTGGACCAGGGCATCGAGGGCGGCCGCGGCCTGGCGCTGTTCATCTCGAACGACAACCTGCGCAAGGGCGCGGCGCTCAACGCCGTGCAGATCGCGGAGCTGGTGGCGCAGCAGCTCTGACGACCACGCCGAAGGCCCCTCACCGAGCGTGGTGAGGGGCCTTCACGCGTCCCGGCCCGCTTTCCGGCAGGCCTGCGCGCGCAGGGATGCGAACTGCTTCACGGGGTCCGCGGATCGCTTGACGTCGGTCGTGAAGTGCCAGACGTACCCGTCGGCGTGGCCGCCGAGCTTCCGAAACTGGGCCACGGCTTCGTCGTGGCGGCCGTTGTGGTGCAGCGCGTAGATCGCGTAGGCGCGATCGTCCCTGGTCGCCGGGTGCTCGGCGCCTTCGTCGTCCAGCCAGGGCAGGGCCGCCTCGAGCGCCTCCCGGACGTACCGGCTGCGCCAGATCGGGTTGCCCTCCATGGCCATTTCGAAGGCCGCACGGAGGGGAAGCGGCGTCAACGACGGCGCCATGGCCGCGGCTCCGGCCGCGAAGTCGAGCAGGCGCTCTTCGGTGCCGTGCCACTTCGGGCACCAGTAACTGAGGGCGCGGTCGTGGCCGGACCGGTGGACGGGCGCGCGGACGAGGAGACCCGACCAGATCCCGTCGAAGGGCTGGTACCGGACGCCGAGCCCCTTGGAGACGGTGACGAGGGTCGCCCACGGCGTCGGATCCGCTTCGGTGAGCTCGGCCGCCTTCCAAGCGGTCTCCTGGGCGTATTCCAGCAGCTGGAGGAAGGGCCCGAACTGCTGGCGGCTGGTGTACCGGGCGCGCGCGGCGCCCCGCCGCTGCCAGGCCAGGGCGACGAACGTCTCCGCCTGCACGACGGTGGCGTCGAATCGCCTTCCCGGGTGGTGAGCCACGCTCGCAACCAGCTGAGTTCGGTCGTGGCGAGGGCGCCGAGCCCTGGTGCTCCAGCTCCTCCCGGCCGGCGTACCCGGCTGGTTGTCCACAGCGGCCTCCGGTTGTGGACAGCTCGGCGCCCGCGGGGCGGAAATCGGCTTTTGGTCGGCAGCTGCCGATAGACTGGCCAAGGGGACGCCCCCCAGGGATGGGCGGGGGAGCTGCCGGCGCCGGGCCTCCACAGTGGACGATCGGAAATCGCCTTGTCCGATTTCCCGCCACGAGGGATCCTATGCCTCGCAAGCAAGTCAAGGGGAGGAATCATGTACACCGCTGTCGAAGGGGCCCGCGTCCCGATCCGGATGTGGGCGGATCCCGCGTCGGTCGAAGAGCAGGCCATGCGGCAGCTGCACAACGTCGCGAACCTGCCGTGGGTGCACGGCGTCGCCGTGATGCCCGACGTCCACTACGGCAAGGGGGCCACCGTCGGCAGCGTCATCGCCATGCGCGACGCCGTCTCGCCCGCCGCGGTCGGGGTCGACATCGGGTGCGGGATGAGCGCCGTCCGGACGTCGCTCACCGCGAGCGACCTGCCCGACGACCTCGGGAAGCTGCGCCGGCGCATCGAAAGCGCCGTGCCCGTCGGGTTCGGGCTGCACAAGACGCCCGTGAACCCGGCGAAGGTGCACGGCGTCGGCGGCTGGGACGCGTTCTGGAAGCAGTTCGGCGAACTGCACACCGGCGTCCAGGACCTGCATGACCGGGCCGCGCGGCAGATCGGGAGCCTCGGCGGCGGGAACCACTTCATCGAGGTCTGCCTCGAGGAAGGCGGCGCCGATGAGGGCCGGGTCTGGCTGATGCTGCACTCGGGTTCGCGCAACATCGGCAAGGAGCTGGCCGAGCGGCACATGGCCGTGGCGCGCAAGCTTCCGCACAACGCCGACCTGCCCGACCGGGACCTCGCGGTGTTCGTCGCGGGCACGCCGGAGATGCACGCCTACCGGCGCGACCTGTTCTGGGCGCAGGACTACGCGGCGCGCAACCGGGCCACGATGGTCGCGCTGGTGAAGCTGGCGCTCGCGGACGTCGTGCCCGGCACGACCTTCGACGACGCGATCTCGTGCCACCACAACTACGTCGCCGAAGAGACCTACGACGGCGTCGAGCTGCTCGTCACCCGGAAGGGCGCGATCCGCGCCGGATCGGGTGATCTCGGGATCATCCCGGGCAGCATGGGGACCGGTTCGTACATCGTCCGCGGGCTGGGCAACAGCTCGTCGTTCCAGTCGGCTTCGCACGGCGCCGGGCGGCGGATGTCGCGCTCCAAGGCCAAGAAGCTGTACACCGCCGACGACCTCGCGGCGCAGACGGCCGGCGTCGAGTGCCGCAAGGACTCCGGCGTGGTCGACGAGATCCCGGCGGCCTACAAGGACATCGATACGGTGATCCGCGCGCAGACGGACCTGGTCGAGGTGGTGGCGCACCTCAAGCAGGTGGTCTGCGTCAAGGGCTGACGGGTACCTTGGCGCCATGACGAGGGGTGGAACGACGGCCGCGTTGCTGGCCGGGGTCGCACTGCTGCTGGGCGGGTGCACCGAGGTCGGCAACGCGGTCGACCAGGGGGGCAGGACGGCGGACAAGGTCGCGGCGTGCGCCGAGGCGCTCGGGCTCGCCGACCTGAACCCCCTGGTCGACCCGGCCAAGCTCAAGGCACGCGCCGAGGACAAGGAGAAGCGGCTGCGCGAGCTCGCGGGTGACGTCCAGGACCAGGACGTCAAGAACGCGCTGCTCGGCATGGCCGACTCGTACGTCCAGGTGCAGAAGGAACGCATCGAGGACGCCGGCGTCGTCGCCCAGTGGGTGCAGCGCAACGTGGTCAAGCTCGACGCGCTCCGCGCCGCCTGCGGCTAGTGTCGCGCGTCGCAAGTTGTTTGACGTCGGGAAGAGCGCCCCAATGTGGCCTTGGGTGCGTTCAACGCAACCAAGGCCACATTGGGGCGCTCGGGGACCGGGCCGCTGTCACTGAACTTCGGACGCGCGACACTAGCGAGCCCTCTCAGTCGGGAGTGGCCGCCGCCAGGGCCGGCTCCGCGGCGGTGGCCGGGGCCCGGCGGCGGAGCAGGCCGGCCGAGGCGATCACCAGGCCGCCGACCCCGGCCGCCACGAAACCCCATTCCGGGCTCGAATGGTCGATCGCGAAGCCGACCACCGGGCCGCCCACGGCCAGGCCGAGCCGCGTGAACGAGTCCTGCAGCCCCATCGCCTCGCCTCGGACCTGGGGCGGGGCGATCCGGGTGACCGTCTCGGTCGTGGCCGACAGCGTCGGCGCGCACATCAGGTTGGTCGGGATCAGCGCCAGCATCAGCAGCCACCACGGGTGGTCCGCCAGGCCGACCGGGATCACCAGCAGCGCGAGCAGCAGCATCAGCACGCCCTGCGGCAGCGACCGCTTCACCACGCCGTGCACGATGCCGCCGGTGATCGATGCCACGCACATCACCGCGATGACCAGGCCGGTCACGCCGAGTTCGCCGTTCGCGCGCAGGGCCGCCAGCGTCGCCAGTTCGGTGCCGACGAGCACGAACAACGTGCCGCCCGCGATCAGCAGCGTCCCCACCAGCCGGCCGGTGAGCCAGCTCCGCAGCGGTGGCCGCGGCCCGAGTTCGTCCGCCTTGCCGGCGCCCTCGCGGATCGGCGGGTCGACGAGCCAGATCAGGAACGCCGTGCCGCCGAACAGCACGCCGAGCGCGGTCAGCGTCCACATCGGGGAGAACGCCGTGATGGCCGCGATACCGGCCGCGGGGCCGATCATGAACGTCGCTTCGATCGAGATGGTGTCGAGCGAGTAGGCCGCGCGGCGCTGCTCGGGCGGCACGAGCGTGGCCAGGGCCTGCCGGGCCAGCGAGCCCGCCGGCACCGAAAGCATCCCGGCCGGGACCGCGACCACGGCGAGCGCCTCGAATGGCAGGTGCGGCGCGATGATCCAGAACACGGTCGTGCCGATCCCGCAGACCGCGACGACCGGGCGCAGCCCGTACCGGTCGAAGCAGCGGCCGAGCATCGGCGCGCCGAGCGCCATCCCGAGCGTGACGCCGCCGCCGACCAGCCCGGCGGCACCGTAGCCGCGGCCGAGGCCGGTGACGATGTACAGCGTCATCAGCACGCCGTTCATGGTCATCGGAAGGCGTGCCAGGAACATCAGGGCCATCGTCGACGGGACGCGGGGGACGGAGAGCACCCGGCGGTAGGGCTGCAGCGGCACGCCTTCGATGAGAACCCAAGGTGGTACGTCCGTGCAACTTATTTCCTGGCCGTTCCCCCTGGTGCCGGGATATTATGAGAGCTACCCTCATTTGGTAGTCACTATCAATTGGGGGTCACTATGAACCAAGGACATCCACGCAGGTGGTGGGCGCTCGGCGCGCTCGCGGTGAGCCTGCTGACCATCGGCCTCGACCTGACGGTGCTCAACGTCGCCGTCCCGACGCTGGCCGTCGACCTCGGCGCCACGACCACGCAGCTGCAGTGGTTCGGCAACGCCTACACGCTGGCGCTGGCCGCGCTGCTGCTGCCCGCGGGTCTGCTCGGCGACCGGTTCGGCCCGAAGAAACTGCTGCTCGGAGCCCTCGCGGTGTTCGGGCTGGCCTCGCTGTGGTGCGCCTACGCCGGTTCGCCGGGCGAGCTGATCGCCGCCCGCGTCGCGCTCGGCGCCGGGGCCGCGTTCCTCATCCCGCTGTCACTTTCGCTGCTGAACGTCCTGTTCCCGCCGGAGGAGCGGGCGAAGGCGCTGACGACCTGGGTGATGGCGATGTTCGCCGGCATCCCGCTCGGGCCGCTGCTCGGCGGCTGGCTGCTCGACCACTTCGCGTGGGGCTCGGTGTTCCTCATCAACGTCCCGATGACCGCGATCGGCGTCGCCGCGGTGCTGTTCCTCCTGCCCCGCACGCCGGGTTCCGGGCGCGGCGCGATCGACTTCACCGGCATCGCGCTCTCGGCGGCCGGGCTGCTCGCGCTCACCTACGGGTTCGTCCACGCCGGCGAGCACGGCTGGGCCGATCCGGTGACGTACGGCCTGATCGGGCTGGGTGCCGCGCTGGTGGCGGTGTTCTGCTGGGCGCAGACGCGGGTGGCCGCGCCCCTCACCGACCTCGCGCTGTTCCGCGAGCCGCGGTTCGTCTGGGGCGCGGTGCTGGCCACGGTGGCGTCGTTCGCGCTGATGGGCCTGTTGTTCGTGCTGCCGCAGCTGTTCCAGGCGGTGCAGGGCGCCGACGCGCTGCAGACCGGCGTGCGGCTGCTGCCGCTGATCGGCGGGATGCTGGTGTCGGCGAAGCTCGCCGAGCGGCTGGTCGCCGCCCTCGGCGTGCGCGGGGTCGTCACGGGCGGGTTCGTGCTGCTTGCGGCCGGCCTGGCGTGGGGCTCGACGACGTCGCCGACGGGCGGCTACGGCGCCACCGTGGGCTGGGAGCTCGTGATCGGGCTGGGCACCGGCGCCACGCTCCCGCCGCTGATGACGATGGCCATGGGCGCGCTCACCGAAGGCCGCTCGGGGGCCGGTTCGGCGCTGATCCAGGTGCTGCGCCAGGTCGGCGGCACCATCGGCGTCGCGGTGCTGGGCACGGTGCTCAACGGCGGCTACCGCGACGGCGTCGACGTGCGGGGCCTGCCCGCGCCGGTCGCCGACGCGGTGCGGGGCAGCGCCTCGGCCGCGGTCGCCGTCGCGGAGCAGCTCCACCGGCCCGAGCTTGCCGCGTCCGCGCGGGCCGCGTTCACCGACGGCATGGCCGCGACGCTGTGGGTGTGCACCGGCCTCGGCGTCGCCGGAGCGCTGCTCGCGCTGGTGTTTCTGCCCGGCCGGGCGGCGGCGGGAGCGCAGCCGCGAGAATCGGAGCATGACGTCGTCGCCATCTGAGCCCACGGGGCTGCGGGAACGGAAGAAGGCCAAGACGCGCGCCGCGATCCAGCGGCACGCGTTGCGGCTGTTCCACGAGCAGGGCTACGGCGCGACGACGGTCGACCAGATCGCGGCCGCGGCGGAGATCTCGCCCAGCACCTTCTTCCGGTACTTCCCGACGAAGGAAGCGACGGTGCTTTACGACCCGTTCGACCCGGTGCTCATCGAGGCCGCGCTGGCGCAGCCGCCCGAACTCAGCCCGGCCGCCGCGCTGCGGGCCACCGCGGACACCATCCGCGCGCAGATCCCCGCCGAGGAGTGGGAGCGGGAACGCCAGCGGCAGGTGCTCGTGTTCCGGGAGCCCGAGCTCCGCACCGCGGTGATGGACAAGTTCGCGGAGGGCATCGACCTGCTGGCCGGGATGGCGGCGCGCCGCACGGGCCGGTCGGCGGACGACTTCGAGGTCCGCAACTGGGCGGGTGCGGTGGTCGGGGTGGTCATGGCCGCGTTCGCCGGGGCCGCGGCGGACCCCGGTGCCGACACCCTGGTGATCCTCGACAAGGCGCTGGCTCACCTGGAAGCGGGCCTGCCGCTCTGATCGGGCACCCATTCCGGAATTGCTTTCGCATTTCCCCGGCCACCTCGGTGGGAACCGTGTGGGTGGCGGGGCGAGCGTGGGGGACGCCCCATCTGGAGCAGTCGGGACACGCGGTCCGACGGAGTGATGAAGCTAAATGATCACTGTTTACACTCGTGTGGGTTACCGAAACGTTCCATAGTGGACGGATGCTACCAGCAGTGATCCTCGGAATCGGTCATGATGATCTTCAGGGGGACGGGCAAGGTTCCGGGGTTAATCCAATGCGGGCCAGTTCGCCTCATTCAGATCCGGCACGTAAGGGTGTTAAACGTCCCGAATCGGTGATCGGGTGGCTTATCTCCGACACGGGGGGTATCGATTTACCCCGTCAGGTCTCGATGCCAGGAGGTAAGGAATGAAAGCCAAGTTCGGGCGAGTCATCGCCCTGGTGGCTGCCGGCAGTCTGCTGGCGGTGGCGACGGCGGGGATCGCGTCGGCGAGCCCGGGAGGGGGCAAGGGTTCCTCCAGCACCCAGGCCCTCGCCGCGCAGGTGCTCCAGATGCGTGACGACCTCACCAAGGTGGCCTACGCAGGCAACGTCGGTGCCACGCGGACGGACCTCGGTCAGCTGAGCCCGGTGCTCGGGGACATCGCGGCCGGCAAGCGCTACACGGTCCAGACCGAGACCGGGCAGCTGGCGGGCCTGGCCAAGGGCCGTGCCGACGAGTCCACCCGGCTGCTGGCCGACCCGACGGCGAAGGCGCGCCAGCTGCCGCCGCTGCCGTTGCCGATCCCGTCCCTGCCCGATCTGCCCGGCCCGCTGAAGATCGTCAGCGACCTGGTGAAGGCGCTGCTCGCGGCCGTCACCGGCATCCTGGGCGGGTTGCTCGGCGGGCTGCCGGTGCCGCCGCTGCCCCTCCCGGTGCCGCCGCTGCCGGGGTCGTAGCCACGAAGGAAACCGGGGGCCCGGAGCCCGGCCGCGGACATTTCTCCGCGCCGGGCTCCGGCGTTCCCGGGCGTTCTTGGGCGGTTCAGTGCACTTTGGACAGTCCCTGCCGCAGGGCGCCGGCCATCTCCGCCAGTGCTTCCCGGAACCGGGTACCGACGCCGGTGAAGTTGATGAACCCGTGGATCAGGTCCTCGTGCCGGCGCAGCGCCACCTCGACCCCCGCCTCGCGCAGCTTCTCCGCGTACGCCTCCCCTTCGTCGCGCAACGGGTCGAACCCCGCCGTGACGATCAAGGCCGGCGGCAGGCCGCTCAGGTCGTCCGCGCGCAACGGCGAGAGCCGCGGGTCGGTCAGATCGGTGCCTTCGGGCACGTAATGGCCCTCGAACCACTTCATGTGCACGTCGGTCAGGAACAGGTTCTCGGCGAACAGGTCCTGCGAGCGGTAGCGCCGCGCGAAGTCCGTCGCCGGGTAGATCAGCAGCTGGAACGCCGGCGCCGGCCCGCCGCGGCGGACGGCCTGCTGGGCCGTGACGGCGGCGAGGTTGCCGCCCGCGCTGTCGCCGCCGACCGCGATCCGCGCCGGGTCGGCACCCAGGTCGCCCGCCTTCGCCACCGCGTAGTCGAACGCCGCCAGCGCGTCTTCCGTCGCCGCTGGGAACGGGAACTCCGGGGCCAGCCGGTACTCGATCGACAGCACCCGCACCCCGGCGTGCTTGGCCAGGAAGCGGACGGCGTTGTCGTGGCTCGCGCGGGTGCCGATCACCCAGCCGCCGCCGTGGAAGAACACCAGCAGCGGCGACTCCTCGGGCAGCCCCACCGGCGTGTACAGCGTCGCGGGCAAGTCGCCATCAGGCGTCGGAACGGCGATTTCGCGCACCGAAACCGGCTCGATCGGCTTGCCGCTGACCAGGTGCCTGGCCGCGTCGAGCAGTGCGCGTGACCGATCGACCGAGCCGCGCACCAGCTCGGCTCGAGCGATCCTCTGGAGTCGGAGGAGAAGCTGGGCGTCGAGCGCGAGGTCCTGGCCGTCGATGCGGACGGTCCGGCCCGCGGCGGCCCGCCGCACCGGCGTGGGCAGCCAGAACGCCAGCTGTGACGCGGCCGCTTGGGCACGGACCGGGAGCGGGATCGCCATGGTTCCTCCAACAGCCTCGGGACTGGAGGTTAGGTTACTTGCCAGTAGGTAGCTGGTCCAGGTGTGACCGGGACCTCCGTCCCAGACTCTGGTCCTCCAGTTAAGTCGAGGGGTTAGCCTGGAAAACGTGACTTCAGCCAGGACGATCAACGTGCTCGGGATCGGCGGCTCTCTGCGTGAGGGCTCCCAGTCCGAACGCGCGCTGAAGATCGCGCTCGACGGCGCGGCCGAAGCGGGCGTCCGGACCCGGCTGATCACCGGCCCGGAACTCGTGCTGCCGTTCTACGACGCCGGCGTCCCGGAGCGCGACGAGCGGGCCACCCGGCTGGTGGCGGCCATCCGCGAGGCGGACGGGATCATCGTCGTCTCGCCGGGCTACCACGGCGCGCTGTCCGGCCTGGTCAAGAACGCCCTGGACTACGTCGAGGACCTGCGGGAAGACCGCCGCCCCTACCTGGACGGCCGCGCGGTCGGCCTCGCCGCCGTCGCGTACGGCTGGCAGGCCGCGGTGACCACGCTCGAGCAGCTCCGCACGATCACGCACGCCCTGCGCGGCTGGGCCACCCCGCTGGGTGGCTCGATCAACTCCGCCGAGACCAAGTTCGACGAGGCCGGCGGGGCCTCGGACGAGAAGAGCGTCCGCACCCTTCGCCTGATCGGGCGGCAGGTCGCCGAATTCGCCGTGACCCGCACCGCATAGCGTTTCGCCCCGGGGTCGCCGGGTACGCCATTGACGTGATGCCCGCCATGTGGGGGCACGGTTCCGCGGGTGCGGGATGTTGTGCCCAGTGAGACGCTCGCTGTGGAGCGTCCGCGACAGAAGGCAGGCTGAGCATGGGTCAGGCGATCTACACCGCGGTGGCAACGGCACGCGGCGACGGCCGCAACGGCGAAGTGACGTCGTCCGACGGCGTCATCGACGAGTCGCTGGCCATCCCGAAGGAGATGGGCGGCCCCGGTGGGGACAAGACCAACCCCGAGCAGCTGTTCGCCGCCGGCTACTCGGCCTGCTTCCACAGCGCTTTGCAGCTGGTCGCGCGTCAGGCCAAGGTCCCGCTGAACGGCTCGACCGTGACCGCGGAGGTCAGCGTGCTCAAGCAGGAGGTCGGGTTCGGCCTCGGCGTCGCGCTGAACGTCTCGCTGCCGGGCCTCGACCAGGCCCAGGCCGACCAGCTGGTCGAGCAGGCGCACCAGGTGTGCCCCTACTCCAACGCGACCCGCGGCAACATCGAGGTCGCGCTCTCCGCCACCGTCTGACCCCCGACCACTCCGCACGAGTCCGAGGAAAGGATCACGCCAGATGAGCAAGTCTCCGATCAAGAGCCCGCTTTCCGAGGCCGACAAGGAGATCACCGGCAACGCCCTCCAGGCGACGCTGGTCGACCTGGTCGACCTGTCCCTCATCGCCAAGCAGGCGCACTGGAACGTCGTCGGCTCGAACTTCCGCAGTGCGCACCTGCAGCTCGACGAGCTCGTGAACACCGCGCGCCAGTACGTCGACGAGGTCGCCGAGCGCGCCAACGCCATCGGCATCTCGCCGAACGGCAAGGCGAAGACCGTCGTCGAGAGCTCGGGCGTGCCCGAGTACCCGGACAACTGGCAGTCGGTCGAGGCCACGGTCGCCGCGATCGTCGACATCCTGGCCGCGCTCATCGAGCGGCTGCGCCAGCGCATCGACGAGACCGACAAGAGCGACCTCGTCACGCAGGACCTGCTGATCGAGATCACCCGGGCGCTGGAAGAGGCGCACTGGATGTGGCAGGCCCAGCAGGCCTGATTTTCCCGCCAGCTGATTTTTCCACCAAAGGGGCCGTTCCGGACGGAGCGGCCCTTTTTGTGCGTCCGGGCCCAGTACGTTCGGTGGCATGGTCTTGCATCAGGGGAAAGCCGACCGCCCGGACCGCACGGCGGGGACGAACCCGCTCTACGCCGGGGCGAACCCGGCCCTCGCGGCGGGCTTCGTCATGCCGCACGACAAGCTGCGCGAGGACTCGCTGCCGCCGGACACCGCGCTGCAGCTCGTGCGCGACGAGCTGATGCTGGACGGCAACGCGCGGCTCAACCTCGCCACGTTCGTCACGACGTGGATGGAGCCGCAAGCCCGCGAGCTGATGGCCGAGTGCGTCGACAAGAACATGATCGACAAGGACGAGTACCCGCAGACGGCCGAGCTGGAGCGGCGCTGCGTGAACATCCTGGCCGACCTGTGGCACGCGCCCGACCCGGCCGACATCATGGGCTGCTCGACGACCGGGTCGTCGGAAGCGTGCATGCTCGCCGGGATGGCGCTGAAGCGGCGCTGGGCCCGCCTCGGCCGCGCGGGGAAGCCGAACCTGGTCATGGGCGCGAACGTCCAGGTGTGCTGGGAGAAGTTCTGCGAGTACTGGGAAGTCGAGCCGAGGCTGGTCCCGATGGACGGCGACCGGTATCACCTCACCGCCGACGAAGCCGTGGCGCGCTGCGACGAGAACACCATCGGCGTGGTGGCGATCCTCGGGTCGACGTTCGACGGCAGCTACGAGCCGGTCGCGGAGATCGCCGCGGCCCTGGACTCGCTGGCAGAGCGCACCGGCTGGGACATCCCGGTGCACGTCGACGGCGCTTCGGGCGCGATGATCGCCCCCTTCCTCGACCCGGACCTGGAGTGGGACTTCCGCCTGCCGCGCGTGGCGTCGATCAACACGTCGGGCCACAAGTACGGCCTGGTGTACCCGGGTGTCGGCTGGGTGATCTGGCGCGACAAGGCCGCGCTGCCGGCCGAGCTGGTGTTCAACGTGAACTACCTCGGCGGCGACATGCCGACGTTCGCGCTGAACTTCTCCCGCCCGGGCGCCGAGGTCGCGGCCCAGTACTACACGTTCGTCCGGCTCGGCCGGGACGGGTTCCGCGCGGTGCAGCAGGCTTCGCGTGACGTCGCCGTGCACTTGTCGTCCGGGATCGCTTCGCTCGGGCCGTTCTCCTTGCTGACCCGGGGCGATCAGCTGCCGGTGTTCGCGTTCACCACCCGCCCGGACGTCGGCTTCGACGTCTTCGACGTGTCCCGCCGGCTGCGTGAGCGGGGCTGGCTCGTCCCGGCGTACACGTTCCCGGAGAACCGGACGGACCTGGCGGTGCTGCGGATCGTGGTCCGCAACGGCTTCACGCACGACCTGGCGGACCTGCTGCTGGCCGATTTGAAGCGGGTGCTCCCGGAGCTGGAGCAGCTGGGCGGGCGCCCGAAGGACCCGGCGAAGGCGACCGCGTTCCACCACTAGCTCACATCGCGTCGCCAGGGCGGCTACCGGCGGGTAGCGTCGACGTCATGGGTGTCGCTGCTGACGAACGCCGGGCGCTGAGTGCGCTCTTCGAAGATCTCGGGCCGGACGCGCCGACGTTGTGCGAGGGCTGGACCACGCGGGACCTCGCCGCGCACCTGGTCGTGCGCGAACACCGGGCGGATGCCGCCCCCGGCATCCTCGTGCCCGCGCTCGCCGGGTACACCAAGAAGGTGCAGGACCGCTACGCCGCGAAACCCTGGGCGAACCTCGTCGAGCAGGTGCGGAGCGGCCCGTCGAAGTTCTGGCCCACCGCGATCGGCCCGCTCGACGAACTCACCAACACCGCCGAGTTCCTCGTCCACCACGAGGACGTCCGGCGCGCGCAGGACGGCTGGGAACCGCGGCCCGCGGACCCCACCCGGGACGCCGCCGCCTGGCGCGCGGCCAAACAGGGAGCCAAGCTCAACCTCCGCAAGGCGCCCGTCGGCGTGACGCTCAAGACGCGTGACGGCCGCGAGGCCGCCGTGAAGACCGGGCCGGACCCGGTCACCGTGGTCGGCGACCCCGTCGACCTGCTGCTGTTCGTGTTCGGCCGCGACGCCGTCAACCTGGACTTCGAGGGCGACGCGGCCGCCGTCACGAAGCTGCAGGCTGCGAACCGCGGACTCTGACCGTCACCCACCGCCCCACCGGCAGCGCGACCACGATCGCGGCCAGCACCAGGTGCACGGCCATGAACGCGACCGCGGCCGGGATGCTCGGCGGCCCGCCGAGGAACACGATCATGTGCGACGCCCACTTCAGCTCGGTCGGCTTCGTGCCGGCCGACCAGACGTCGTTGAGCGCCCAGAACGTCAGGTCGTTCACGCCGGAGATGACCACCAGGATCGACGCGACACCCACCTTGAGCACGTTCGCCGTCCGGCCGCCGCCGAGGCGGTAGGCCAGCAGTGCGAACAGCACGATGAACGTCGTCACGAACAGCTCGAACTGGTACACCGGCTGGAACGCGTCGTCGTTCGTGGGCGCTTCCCGCGCGAACTGCTGGACCCGCATCACCAGCTCGGTGTCCAAATAGGACATATAAACGAACACGGCGAACACGATCAGTGCGGGCCCGAACTTGCCGCGCGGGAACAGCGACACGGTCAGCACCGCGAAGACGAACGGGCACAGCTTGAACGCCCAGTCGCCGACGTTGTCCAGCGTCTGGTCCGGCGGCAGCACCACCATGATCAGCAACGCGGTGACCACGGCCGGGACGGCGGCGGCCAGCCACAGCCACCGCCGTTGCCGGTACAGCGCGGCGACCCAGCCCCGGCCGGGGGTGACCGGGGCTGGTGCCGAGGTCGTCGTCATTCTTCCTCCAGCTGCGGCTTCTCGACCCAGAACGGGCCGAGGGCCAGCGCGTCGACGTCGGTCTTCAGGTAGCAGGCGATGGCGTCCTGCGGGCTGGCGACGATCGGCTCGTTGTTGTCGTTGAACGACGTGTTGACCACCATCGGCACGCCGGTGAGCTTCTCGAACTCGCTGATCATCCGGTAGTACAGCGGATTGTCCTCCTGGCTGACGGTCTGCACCCGCGCGGTCCCGTCGACGTGGGTGATCGCGGGGACCTCGGCGCGCTTGTCCGGCAGCACGTCGAACACCAGCAGCATCACCGGCGACGGGTAGTCGCTGACGAAGTACTCGCCCGCGCGTTCGGCCAGGCACGACGGCGCGAACGGGCGGAACGCCTCGCGGTGCTTGACCTTCTCGTTCATCCGGGTCTTCGACTCGGGGTCGCGCGGGTCGGCGACGAGGGAGCGGTTGCCGAGCGCCCGCGGCCCACACTCCATCCGGCCCTGCACCCAGCCGACGATGCGCCCCTCCGCCACCTTCGCGGCCGTGTGCGCGGCGATGTCGGCGACGCGGGTGTACTCGACGCCGGCGTCCTGCAACGCCACCTCCATCTCGGCCTCGGTGTAGTCCGGCCCGGTGTAGGTGTAGCCGGCTCGCGGCCGCGGGCGGTGGTACTTGCCGACCGAGACCTCGAGCGCGGCCCCGAGCGCGCAGCCGTCGTCGGCGGCCGCGGGCTGGGCGAAGAAGTCCTCGAACGGCGTCTCCAGGAGGATGCGGCCGTTCATGACGCTGTTCAGCGCGACGCCACCGGCGACGCACAGCCGCTTCGAGCCGGTCTCGCGCTGGAGCCACCGCGCGAGGTGCAGGCCGGCTTCCTCCAGCGTCACCTGGAGGGCGTAGGCGATGTCGCAGTAGTGCTGCGGCACCGGGTTCTCGGCCGTCACGCGGGTCTTCGGCCGCGCCGGGCCGAAGGTGTCGGTGAACTTCTTCGCCATCACGTGCTTGCCGGTCCGGTGGTGGCCGAACCAGCTCAGGTCCAGCTCGAAGCCGCCGTCGTCGTCGAGGTGGATCAGCTGCTTGAACGCGTCGACGTAGGTGTCCTCGCCCAGCGGCGCGAGTCCCATGATCTTGCCCTCGTCGCGAGTCGGGTAGAAGCCGAGGTAGCCGGTGACGCCGGCGTACATCGCGCCGAGGGAGTGCGGGAACTTGATGCGCCGCAGGTCGGCGATCCGGTCGCCGCGACCGTGCGCGAGGTACGTGGCCGTGCCGTCGCTGCCGATGCCGTCGAACGTGAGCACGGCCGACTCGTCCCACGGCGAGATGAAGTAGCCGCTGGCCGCGTGCGCGCGGTGGTGGTCGACCAGGTGCGTCTTGAACTTCGTGGGGCCGGTCCACTCCGCGGCGTCCTTGACGTCCTGCGCGAGGGTGTAGGACCGCTTGATGTGCGCCAGGACCGCGCCGCCGACGTGGTAGTCGTCGCTGCCCGAGCCACCGCCGGTCTTGAACGTGTCCACCATCCCCGCCGACTTGCCGCCCTCGTCGCCGTTGTCGTTGCGGAAGACGTCAAGGGTGCCCGGGAAGTACCGCGCGAACACCTTGGCCGCGTGGATGCCTTCCTTCCAGCGCTGCCAGTAGTAGGCGACGTGGTCGACGTCGGCGAGGGTGATCCCGCCGCGGTCGAGGCAGAACTTGATGGCCTCGGCGGGGAAGCCGCCGTCGTGCTTGACGCGGGTGAAGCGTTCTTCTTCGGCGAAGGCGATGATCTCGCCGTCGCGCACGAGTGCCGCGGCCGAGTCGTGGACCCTGCTGATGCCCAGTACGTACATGACTTCCTTCTCCCCTTGTGCAGACATCAGTGACGGCGGATCAAGCGCCGCAGGACGGCGGCCTTGACCGTGAGTGCGAGGACGAGCGCGGCGAACCCGCCCACCGGCCCGAGCGGCGGGACGAGCAGGGCCGCGGCGACGGCGGTCGCGGCCAGTGAGACGACGGCGGCGCCCGACGTCAGCGTCAGCACCTTGCTGTTGGTGTTTTCGACGAGGAAGCTCGCGTAGATCCCGGTCGCGTACAACGCCGTCTCGACGAGCACGAGCACCCCGAGCACGACGTAGCTGTCGGCCGTGAGCACCGCCCGCGTCGACGGCACGGCGAGACCGGCGCCCAGCAGTACCGCGAACGCGATCCCGCCGCGCTCGACCAGTTTCAGCAGCTCGGCCGCCCGGGCCCGGCCGGCCGCCGCGCCGGTACCGCGCATCCGCCACGACGCCGTCGGCTGGTGCACCCTCAGCTGGTAGAACAGCAGCGAGCAGAACGCGCTCGAAACCAGCAGGGCCAGGTAGAACGGGCCGCTTTCGGTGGTCCGCCCGGACAGCGCGAACACGCCGAACACCACCGACGTCGCGAGCACGTCGAGCACTTCGGTCAGGCCGAGCAGGACCGTGCTGCGCCCGAACGCGGGCAGCAGCCGGTGCTCCGGCAGCCCCCCGCCGCGCAGCCACGGCCGGGGCAGCAGGGCGACCGAAGCGCCGAGGATCACCAGGAGACCGCCGAGCAGCATCGCCAGGTGCGCCCCGGGCGGCCACCGCACCGCCCACGTCACGCAGGTGACGGCGGCGACCACGGCCGAACCGGCGGTGAACGCTGCCGCGTCCAAAGTGGACTTTCCGCGCAGCCGGTGCAGACCGGACACGGTCATCAGCAGCCCGCCGGAGATCGACCACGCCGCCGCCGTCAGGTACAGCGCCGCGTCCGACCGCGGTGCCACCACGAGGGCGACGGCCATGGCGGCCAGCACCACCAGCACCGGCACCGCGGCGAGCCGGACCGCGAGCGCGGCGACCGCGTCCCGGGTCAGCCGCAGCCGCGGGAGGGCCTTGAGCGCGGACTTCTCCGCCGCGCCCGGGATGAAGTTCAGCCAGGTCACCAGGCCGAGCGCGGTGGCGAACCGCCCGTAGTCGCCGGCGCCCCACGCGGTGATCAGGACGAGCCCCATCAGCTGGACCGACAGCCGGAACGCGCCCCGGCCGGCGAGCAGCCGGAGCACCACCGCCGGCCGTGGCGGTGCCACGGCCGGTACGGCGGCGACCGAGGGGCCCGTCACGGCAGCGGTACCGCCATGTCCTGCTCGTGGAGCAGGAACTTCAGCGTGCCGCGCACGGCGTTCTCCGCGGTGAGCAGCTCGGGCACCGAGCCGGCGGTGAGCACGACGTAACCCAGCTTGTACCCCGCCTGCTCGTACGGCCGGACGAACGAACCCTCGTCGGCGAACAGGTGGAGCCCGACCACTCCGGGCATGGCGCGCACGTCCTCGGCACCGTCCACCCGGGACAGGTGCCCGCCGCGGTCGGACGCGAGGACGTGCACCAGCGTCGGCTTCGGTTCGTGCAGCTCCAGCCGCACCTCGTCGCCGGTCGCGGTGGCGATCCCGGCGGCGATGAGGTCGGCGCCGTGGCACTGCGCGATCGCTTCCGCGAGCCCGTTCCCGCCCATGCGCGCGCCCATCTCGACGAGGTACAGCTGCCCGTCCCGGCCGAGCACGGCGTCCAGCGTGAGCGGCCCGCTCCGGTAGCCGAGCTCGGTGCAGATCAGGTCGAGGGCCTCGACCAGCTGCAGCTCGGCGTCCGCCGGCAGCTCGGCGGGCAGCAGGTGCGACGACGTCACGAAGAACGGCGGCGGGGTGAGCGTTCGTTCGGTGACGGCGTGGAAGACGATCCGGCCGCCGACGACCAGCGCCTCGATCGTGAAGTGGGAGCCGTCGAGGTGTTCCTCGACGACCAGCCGTCCGGAGGGGGAGAACGCGAGCGACTCGGTGAACGCCGCGGTCAACCGGCCCGGACCGGGGCAGGAGACGACCCCGCGGCTGCCGGAGGAGTCGACCGGCTTGACCAGGGCGGGGAACCGCAGCTGCTGGGCCGCGTGGACCAGTTCCGGCCCGGGGCGGCCGCTGACGCTGCGGTAGCCCGGCAGGCCGAGGTGGTCGCAGAGGGCGCGGAACACGGACTTGTCGGTCGACGCCTCGACCGCGGCCACGGGCAGCGGGTCCGGCATGCCCCAGTGCCGGGTCAGCCACGCCAGTGCGGGCAGCCCGACGTCGCTGGCCGGGCTCAGCACGCCGGCGAGGTCACGGCGGCCGTCGAGCGCGGCCGCGATCTGCTCCGGTGCGCGCACGCTGACCTGCAGGAACTCGTCCGCGTACGCCACCGCCGGCGCACCGGGCCGGACGTCGACGCAGAGCGTGCGGAACCCCAGTTCCCGCGCGCGCTCGTAGGTGCTGACCGAACCGTCCGCGCCCCCCAGGATCACCAGGGTTCTCGCCGGGTCGTTGTTCGAACTCGTCACGCTGAAACGCCTTTCCCCAGTTGCACATCGATGAGCCGGGGACCCGCCGGGTCCGCCGAGGTGAAGAGCCGGTCGTCCGCGTCGACGACGACGTTCGCTTCCCGGACGTAGAACTGCCGGGGCCGCGGCTGCCCCGCGCCGACCACGACGAGGTAGCGCACGGTCAGCGACAGGACGACCAGGAGCACGCTGAGCAGCGCGAACAGCAGCGCGGCCGTGGCGCTCGCGCCGAGCAGCCCGAAGGTGGCCGCACCCGCGGCCAGTACCCCGAGCCCGCCGGCGATCAGGGCCGTCACGGACGCCGCCGTCGTCAATCGTCTGGTGAAGCCGACGAACAGCTCGATGGCGTGCGAAGCCAGGAAGCCGAAGCCCACCTTCGACTCGCCGCGCTCGCGGGCCCGGTGCGCCACCTGGACGCAGGTGTACCGGCTGGTCAGCCGGGGGACCGTGGCCAGGAAGTGCGGCGTGCCGAGCCGCAGGTCGACGATCTTCCGGGCCAGCTCGGCGCGGACCAGCCGGAACGCCGTGGCCCCCGGCGGGATCTCGATGCGCAGCACGCGCCGGCCGAGGAAGTGGAACGCGGCGGTGCCCCAGCGCCTCAGCCGCGGGTCCTGGCGGTTGGTGCGGACGCCGAACACCGCGTCGTTGCCCTGCTCGGCCGCCGCGATCAGCTTCTCCGCCTCGGCGGCGGGGAACTGCTGGTCGGCGTCGACGTGCAGGATCCACGGCTTCGCCGCATACCGGTAACCGGCCGAGAAGGCGGCCTCGAACCCGAAGTTGCGTGAAAAGGACAGATAGCGCACGCGCGGGTCGCCGGCCGCCAGTGAACGGATCACTTCCAGTGACCCGTCAGTGCTCCCGTCGTCGACGTAAAACAGTTCCAGCGGGTAGTGGCCTAGTTCGTTGGTTATTTCCCGATAGGACGGTTCGAGGTTTTCAACTTCGTTGAAGCACGGAATGACTACGCTGAGTCCACTTTGGGTCGGTCCAGGGAAAGTCCTGGTCATCGACGGCGCCTGGCGCGCAGGGCCGGTCTCGTGGTCATTCGGTCACCGAACGTGGTATTACTACTCATGAATCCCCCAGTGGATCCGGTAAGGCGGCTTGCCTGTCTGTGCGACCTGCGAGTTATAAGCAGAAAAGGTTCCGTTTGGGGACGGCTTCGGCGGGAATTCCTCCTTTCAGCCCAGGGAGGAAGTCGCGACTTTAGGGCATTCGGTCTGTTCTTCCGCGAAGTTGCTTCCCAAAGCCGACCGGATGGCTCAGACTCCTGCGCCATGGGGAATCCGGGGGTGTCCTTGGTGTGGCGTGCCGCCTATCGGCGGGCGGTGCGGTCGGCGTTCGCCACCGTGCCGTTCTACCGCGAGCGCTGGGCGCTCGACGGCCGGGAGGACCCGGTGGTCGTGCCCGGTCGCACCGGGACGAACGGTGGCGCGGCGCCCCTCGCGGAAGCCGTGCACAAGCTCGTCGACCTCGTGCCGCTCGCCGGCGGCGCGTCCCGGCCCGATCCCGTGCGCGGTCTCGGCCGGGTGCTGCGGACGGCACGGGCTCCCGGGCCCGGGAGCCTCGTCGTCCTGCTCGGACCGGACGACCTGCGGCCGCCGGCCGACCTGCCGAAGGGGGTGCGCGGCTGCGTCGCGGACCCGGACGGGCCGAACGCGCCGGTGCTTCGCGAGCTGACGGCCGCCCTGCAGCGGGGGCACCGCGTGCTCGTGGTCGGTGACGACAAGGCGATCGCCGCGTTCCCCGGCGAAGACCGCGTCGAGGCCGTGCCGCACCGCGAACTCGACTCGCTGGACAGCGGTCCCTACGGCGTGCTGCACGACCCGGTGCTCGGGTACCTCGGCGCCCTGGGGAACTGCGGCCGCTGGCACCTCGACTGGCCGCACGTCTACGCGCGGCCGACGGACGGCGGGCTCGCCTTCACCCTGCTGCGCCAGGATTCCCCGCGGTTCGTGGACATCCTCCCGGCCGGCGGGGTGCGCGGCGAGATCGCTCCCTGCCCGCGCCACGGCACCCCGGTCGTCCTCACATGAGGTTCGAGTTCCACGATCCCCGCGTGGACCCGGCACCCGCGGGCTGGGCGGACTTCTTCCGGACCGCGCGGCTGCACCCGGTGTGGGACTACGAGCTGCTGGGGCTCGAGGCGTGGGGCGCGCGCAACCCGCAGCGGATCGCCGTCGCGACGGACGGCGGCGAGGTCGTGGCCGGAATGTCCGTCCTGGTCTGCTACCCGCGGCTGGCTCCGCGGTTCGCGCCCGCGCCGGGACGGCGATCGCTGCGGCCGTTCTGGGCCGAAGTGTTCCTGCCGTGGCTGAGCGGCTACCCCGGCATCGTGTTCGCGCCGGGTTTCCCGGCAGGCGACCGGGCCGGGCTGCTCCGGGAGTTCGAACGGGCGCTGCGGCGCCACCTCGGGCCCGGCCTGCTCGGCGTCCTCTACCGCGCGATCGACGAGGAGTTCGCGGGGCACACGGCGGGCCGGGGCCGCCTGGTCCGGCTCGCGCAGCCCACGGCCGTGCTGGAGAACCGGTTCGAGTCCGAAGAGGACTGGCTCAAGACGCTCCCCGGTGCCCGGCGCTCCAGCCTGCGCCGGCGGCGCCGCCGGATCGCCGAAGACCCGGAGCTGGTCGTCCGCGGGGGCCCCGGCCGCGACGACGTCGACGGCGCCGAGGTCGCCGCCTTGGTCAAGGCGCACCGGGAGCGCTACGGGAAGCTGCCGCTGGACACGCGCACGGTCCCGTCGGCGGGCTTCCTGCACCGGTTCGTCCGGCGCCCGGACGTGCACACGCTCACCTACGCCGACCCCGGCGGCCGGCTGCTCGCGGTGAACACCCTGCTCGACCACCCGGACAGCCCCTGCATGCAGCACTGGGCGGCGCTGCCGCTGGACGAGCGCGGCCGGGGTTCGGGCCTGTACTTCGATTCCTACGTCCGCGCGGTGCGGTTCATGACGCAGCGCGGGGCGAAGGAGCTCTCGGCGGGCCGCGGCATGAACGAGCTCAAGGAGGAGCTGGGTTTCCTGCCGCGCAAGCTGTACGCGGCCGCGGCACCGAGGCCGGTGCTCGGCCGGTGACCGCGCCCGCCTCGACGACGTCGGTCGTGGACGTCCACGACCCCCGGACCGATCCGCCGCCCGAGGGGTGGGCCGGCTTCCGCGGCCGCTGCCTGCCGCCCGTGTGGGATTACGAGCTGCTGCGCCGCGAGGCGTGGCTGGCGAAGAACCCGCCGGTGCTCGCGGTCGTCCGGCGGGGCGCCCGGGTCGTCGGCGCGCTGTCGGTGATGGTGTGCCGCGGCTGGGGTGCGCGGGAGTTCGCGCCGGTGTCCGGTGGCCGGTTCCCGCTGCGCTGGGCCGAGGTCTACCTCCCGCTGCTGAGCGGCTATCCCGCGTGCGTCTTCGACGACGACGTCGACGTGCCTTCGCGGCGCGAGGCGATCCGCGAGTTCGAACGGGCACTGCGGCGGTACGTCGGTGCCGGCCTGCTCGGGGTGGTCTACCGGGCGATGAACCCGGAGCTGGTGCCGGCGCTGGCGGGCCGCGGCCGGATCAGCCGCGAGATCGATCCGGCCGCCGTGCTGCGCAACACGTATGCCACGCCGGCCGAGTGGGAGGCGTCGCTGAGCGCCGAGGTCCGGCGGTACCTGCACGCCGACGTCGCCACCGAAGCGGCGTTCGGGCGCACCGACCTCGACCCGCACGAGCTGGCGGTGCTGCTCAACGCCCACCGCGCCCGGCAGGACGAACGCGCGTGGGCGGGTGGTCAGCGCTCGCGTGTCGGCGGGCTGCACCTGGACACCCGCAGCCCGATCGCTTCCGGGTACCTCGACGCGCTCGTCCGGCGGCCGGACGTGCTGACCCGCACCTACCGCGACGGCGCCGGCCGGCTGCTCGGCTTCAACACGATGATCGACCACGAGAGCGGCTGCGCGGTCCACCACTGGGCGGCGCGGCCGAGCGCGGCCGGCGGCCGGAAGGGTCTCTATGTCGACTGTTACGCGAAGTGCGTGGCGCACATGATCGCCGCCCGCCGGCCGGAGCTGACCGCGGGCCGGGCCATGCTGCCCGAGAAGTCCGCGCTGGGCTTCGGCACGCGGAGCCTGTTCTCGGTGGCCGTGCCCCGGCCGGTGCTGGGCCGATGATCGACGTCCTCGACCCGCGCCACGACCCGGAACCGGCGTACTGGACGGCGTTGCGCGAGCGAGCCGGGCTCCGGGCGGATTGGAGCTGGGAGGTGCTCGTCACCCAGGCCTGGGCCGCGCGGACCCCGCAGCCGATCACGGTGTTCCGGGACGGGGACCGGCCGTGCGGGGTGGTCAGCGCCGCGTGGGTGACCGGCCGCACCCGGCGGTACCGGTTCGCGGGGGCGGGCCGGGGCCGCGTGGGCGGGCTCGACGTCCGGGGGCCCGGCGCGAGTTCGCAACCCGGCTGGTGGTTCGCGGACGACGACGCCGACGGCGGCGTGCGGCGGCTGCTCGAAACGTACGTCCCGGCGATGCGGGCCGCGCTCGGGCCGGGGTTCGGCGGGCTGCTGCTGCGGCAGATCGGCGCGGCGGGCCGGGACGCCGCCTCCGGCCGGTTCCGGCTGGTGCGGCAGACCGAGGACATCGCCGTGCTCGACCTCGCGGAGTTCGGCTCCCGCGACGACTGGATGAACTCCCTGGCCCGGAAGCGGAAGCAGAACCTGCGCAAGATCTTCCGCACCTTCGACGCCGATCCGTCGGTCGAGGTGCGGTTCGTGCCGGGGAAGGACGCCGACCCGGTCGCCGTCGCGGAGGTTCTCCGGGTGAACGAGCACAAGCACCGTGACGTGCCGATCGTGCCGCTGCCGCACTTCACCGGCTACCTGACGGCGCTGCTGCGCCAGCCCGATGTCGGGGTGATCGAGTACCGGGACACGCGTACCGGCCGGCTGCTCGCCCTGGCGACGTTGTTCGACCACCCGGCGCGGCCGATCGCGCGGCACTGGGGTGCGCTCCGGCCGGAGGACGGCGGCCGGCCCAACCTGTACTTCCACTTCTACGGCGAAGCGGTGCGCTGGGCGATCGAGAACGGGCGCGCGTCCGTGGTGTTCGGGAAGAAGATGGCCGAGATGAAGGCGTCGCTCGGCGCGCGGCTCGTACCCCAGTACGCGGCCGCCATCCCGGCGTGGTGCTAGCTTCCGGGCGTCGCCTACCCGCAGGAGCCGCCATGCCGATGATCAGCGTTGCCATGTTCCCCGGCCGCACGCCGGCCCAGAAGAGCGCCTTGGTCCGGGAGCTGACCGACGCCTTCATCCGCACCTGCGGCGGCAAGCCCGAAGGCGTCCAGGTGACGCTCGTCGAGGTCGGTGCCGACCACTGGGCCACCGGCGGCGTCCTGCACTCCGAACGCTGAGCCGCCGCCGGGAGACCGGGCAGGTCTCCCGGCGGGTGCGTCAGCGCAGGCCGAGGGCCCGCAGCGCGAAGTGGACCTCGATCGACGTCTGCTTGATCGTCTCGGCGATCACCAGCGAGCCGTGGCCCGCGTCGTAGCGGTAGAACTCGTGGTGCAGGTCGCGGCCGCCGAGCCGGTCGAGGTAGTTCTCGATCTGGCGGATCGGGCAGCGCGGGTCGTTGTCGCCGGCCAGCACGAGCACCGGTGCCGTCACGGCGTCGACGTACGTGATCGGCGAGCACTCCCGGTACACCGCGGGCACGTCCTCCGGCGAGCCGCCGAAGAGCGCGCGGTCGAACGAGCGCAGCTGCTCCATCTCGTCCTCGTACGCGGCGACGTAGTCCGCCACCGGCACCCCGGCGACGCCCGCCGCCCACCGCGCCGGCTGCGTGCCGAGCGCGAGCAGGGACAGGTAGCCGCCCCACGAAGCGCCGTTCACGACGCACTTCGCCGGGTCGGCGAGTCCACTTTGGATGGCCCAGTCGTGGACCGCGGCGACGTCTTCCAGTTCGGTCAGGCCGGGCCGGCCCTCGATGGCGTCGCGCCAGGCCGAGCCGTAGCCGGTCGAGCCGCGGTAGTTGACCTCGACCACGGCGAACCCGGCGTCGAGCCAGGTCGCGCGGTAGGCGGAGAAGCGGTCCTCGTCCGCCGCGTGCGGGCCGCCGTGCAGGGAGAACACCGTGGGCAGCGGACCGTCCGGCGCGCCCGACGGCCGCGAGACGAGCGCGTGGATCCGGCCGCCGACGCCTTCGACGAACGCGTCGATCACCGGCTCCGACCCCGGCGCCCGCTCACCCGGCGGCTCGAGCAGGATCGCGTCGGTGCCGTCGGTGGTCCGCGCACGCACGGCGGTCGGCTCGGCGGCGCTGGACCAGGAGTACTCGACCGTGCCGTCCGGGCGGACGCCCGCGCCGCCGATCCGGCCGGCCGGGGTGTCCACAGAGGACAATTCGGCCGTGTCGAGGTCGTAGCGGTACAACGAACTGCGGCCCTCGTGGAAGTGGACGACGAGCAGGGCGCGCGCGTCCGGGTACCAGCCCGCGACGACCTCGCCGGGCAGGTCCAGCTCGATCTCGGTTTCGGTGCCGGCCCGGACGTCCCAGACCAGCAGCTCCTCGCGGCCCCGGCGTTCGTGCAGCACCAGCAGGCGCTGGTCACCGGGCAGCGGGGAGAACTCGAGCGCGGAGAGGCCCTTGCCCTCGCCGTCCCACAGCTCGGCGACGGTCCCGAACCCGTCGGTCGCGAGCACTCGCAGCGCGGGGTGGCGCGAATCGCCGTGCTCGGAGTGCGAGATCACGATCAGGCTCTCGTCGCGGGACAGGGACGCGATGCCGGCGTCGTCCGGGTGGCTGTAGAAGCGGCGCGTTTCGCCGCCGACCCGGGCGAACAGCTCGCTGCCGTCGTCGGTCGAGACGCCGATCGCGACCAGGCGCGTGCCGATCTCGAGGCCGGCCGGGTAGCCGTCGTGGACGTCCGGCACGGCCTTCTCCGGCTTGCTGCCCTCGGTCGCGGCGAACGGCTCGCGGACCCAGGAACCGAACTCGTCGCCGTCGGTGTCGTCGAACCACCAGATCCACTCGCCGTCCGGGGACGGCGTCGAGTGCAGGGTGCCGTTGGGCCGGTCGGTGACGCGGCGGTGCTCGTCCGTCGCGCGGTTCCAGGCGTAGACCTCCCAGACGCCGCTGGCGTTGGAGACGTACACGTTGGCGTCAGGGGCGTCGCGGGCCCACTCGGGCACGGAGATGCGCGGGGCGTGGAAGCGGGCGCGCCAGCGGGCTTCGGCTTCGGCGTCGTCGAACAGCCGGTCCGGGACCACCGCGGGCGGGAATTGCTTGGCTGACTGCGTGCTCACCCCTCGATCCTGCCACCTTCTGGCCGTACTGTGTGCGGGGTGCTGGAGGGTTACGCGCCGGGCTACGGGCGAGACGCGGTGTCGATGATGTCCGCGCGCACGTCGGCGGAGCGGGCGACGTTCGCCCAGCCCCTGTTCCGGCCGGGGATGTGGGTGGTCGACCTCGGCTGCGGCCCCGGCTCGATCACCCTGGGCCTGGCCGAGGAGGCCCGGGTGACGGGCGTCGACCGCGACGCGGGCCAGGTGGCGATGGCCCGGGACGCGGCCCGCCGCGCCGGACGCTCCACAGTGGACTTCCTGGTGGCGTCGGCGTACGACCTGCCGTTCGCGGACGGCAGCGTGGACGTGGCGTTTTCCCACGCGCTGTTCGAGCACCTGGCCGCCCCACGGGACGCGCTGGCGGAGCTGCACCGGGTGCTTCGCCCCGGCGGCCGGCTGGCCTTGTCCACATCGGACTGGAGCAAGGCCCGCCTGCGCCCGAAGACGGCGAACGTCGACGCCGCGCTGCGCGGCCACTACCTGCTGCGCCGCCGGGCGGGCGGCGACCCGTTCGCCGGCCGCACGATCACGGACCACTGCGCGTCGGCGGGGTTCACCGGGATCGTCTCGCGCGCCCGCTACCGCGAGGACATGACGTACCGGGGGCTGGCGAAGTACGTGGAGTCCCGGCTGAGCGAGGCGGTGGCGGACCCGCGGTTCGGCCGCGACCGCGACCAGCTGGCAAGTGCGGCTCGTTCGGCGCAGACGTGGGTGCGCAGCGGCGACGGGGACTTCAGCCAGTGCTGGGTCGAGGTGACGGCCACGCGATGAACCGGCGCTGAAACCAGAAGAGCCGGTGTCCGAAGACACCGGCTCTTACTCGTCGGGGTGGCGGGATTCGAACCCACGACCTCCTCGACCCGAACGAGGCACGCTACCAAGCTGCGCCACACCCCGAGGTACTGCTTAACGGGTCGTGGAGAAGTCTAGCGGACGGTGTCGCGGGCTTTCCGGCGGGCCGCCTTACGCGGTTCCTCGGTGCCTGATCCGCGCGGGACCAGCGTCAACAGGCTCGCCTCCGGCGGGCACGCGAACCTGGCCGGGGCCCACGGCGACGTCCCCAACCCGGCCGAGACGTGCAGCCACATGTGCGCTCCCCACCGCGACGCCCCCCGCGCCCGGCTGCGATCCAGGTCACAGTTGGTGACGATGGCGCCGTAGCCCGGGAGCCGGAGCTGGCCGCCGTGGGTGTGGCCCGCGAGGACCAGGTCGTAACCGTCCGTGGCGAACGTGTCCAGCACCCGCGGCTCCGGCGAGTGCGTCACGCCGAGGCGCACGGCCGCGCCGCTGTCGGCCGGCCCCGCGATGTCGGCGTAGCGGTCGCGGCGCAGGTGGGGGTCGTCGACGCCGGCCGCGAAGACCCGCTGCCCGCCGACGTCGATCGTGCGGCGGACGTGCGTCAGGTCGGTCCAGCCGTGCTCGACGAACGCCGCGCGCAGGTCGCGCCACGGCAGCTGGACGCCGTGGATGCGCTTCTTCTTGCCCCGCGGCATCAGGTAGCGGGCCGGGTTCTTCGGCTTGGGCGCGTAGTAGTCGTTGCTGCCGAAGATGAACACGCCGGGCCGGTCGAGCAGCGGGCCCAGCGCCCGCAGCACCGCCGGGACGGCTGTCCGGTGCGAGAGGTTGTCGCCGGTGTTGACGACGAGGTCCGGGTTTAGCTCGTCGAGCGCGGCGACCCAGCGCTGCTTGCTGTGGTGGCCGGGCAGCATGTGCAGGTCCGAGACGTGCAGGATGGTGAACGGCCGGGACCCGGGCGCCAGCACCGGGAGTTCGGCGGTGCGGAGGGTCCAGCGGCGCCGTTCGATGCCGACGGCGTAACCGAGGGTCGCGGCTCCCAGCGCGACCGTCCCCGCGGCGAGGCGCGCGGCCGTCGCCCCCGACGTGCGTGTGTTACTGAGCGTGCTCACGAACTCCAGGATACGTGCTCAACAGTTGGATGACTTCGCCGCCGTTCCGGGGAACCTCGCGCTTAGCATTTGCGTCGGCCCGGATACGGGAGATCAGGCCGGGGGGCTTGGGGAGAACGATGGAGCAGTTCGGGCCGTACCGGATCGAGGGCCTGCTGGGCCGCGGTGGCATGGGCGAGGTCCACCGCGCCTACGACACGGCGCACGACCGCGTCGTCGCGCTGAAGCTGTTGTCCGAGCCGTTCGTCACCGACGAAGCCTTCCGCGCGCGCTTCCGCCGCGAGTCGCAGATCGTCGCGCGGCTGCGGGAACCGCACGTGATCCCGATCCACGCCTACGGCGAGATCGACGGCCGCCTGTACCTCGACATGCGGCTCGTCGAGGGCCGCGACCTCAAGGAGGTCCTGGCGGACGGGCCGCTCGACCCCGCGCGGGCCGCCGGGATCGTGGCGCAGGTCGCGGGCGCGCTGGACGCCGCCCACGCGGACGGCCTGGTGCACCGCGACGTCAAGCCGTCGAACGTGCTCGTGACGAGCGCCGGCTTCGTGTACCTGGTGGACTTCGGCATCGCGCGGTCGATGACCGCCGAGGGGACGTCGATCACCGGCACCGGCAACGTGATCGGCACCCTCGACTACATGGCGCCGGAACGCTTCGGCGACGCCCCGATCACCGGGCTCGTCGACGTCTACGCGCTGGCGTGCGTGTTCTTCGAGTGCCTCACCGGGCAGCGCCCGTTCCCGGCGGAAGGCGCGGCGGCGCAGATGGGTGCGCACCTGACCGCCCCGCCGCCGGTGCTGTCCCGGGTGCGGCCGGGCCTGCCGCCGGCGTTGGACGCCGTGGTGGCGCGCGGCATGGCGAAGCACCCCGCCGACCGCTACCCGACGGCGGGAGCGTTCGCCGACGCGGTCCGCGCGGCGGTGACCGCGCCGGCGCCACCCATGCCGACGTGGCAGAAGACGTTGCCGCACGCTGCTCCGGCGCCGATGACCCCGCCGCGGCCGATGCCGCTCCCGACGGCGCCGCACCCGGGTCCGCCGACGGGACCGCTCACCCGACCGCCGAGCGCCCGGTTCCCGGCCCCGGTCGCGCCGCCGCCGGCGTCGCCCGCGAAGTCGCAGCGGAACCGGTGGATCGCGCTGTGCGCCGCGCTGGCGGGCATCGTCGTGGTGGCGCTGGTGATCACGTACGTCATGACGCGGGACAGGACGACGCAGACGGCCGGACCGGGCCCGACGACGAACCCCCCGGCCACCGGTGAGACGTCCACGCCGCCGCCGGAACCCTCCCCGGAGACGTCGGCTCCACCGTCCACTTCGGAATCGAAGCCGGCCCACGACGAGCGCCTGGCCGCCGCGGTACCGCCGATCTACCGGACGTGCACCGACGCGGCAGCGCCCGCCGGAGCGGTCGCGGCGGTCGAGTGCGCCGGTTCGACCGTCGGAGACGTCAAGATCGGCAACGTGTGGTTCGCCGAGCCGACCGGCGCGCGATTCCTCCGCTTCGCCGACGCCGCGGCGATGGACGCGTTCTTCCAGAACATCGTGAGGACGCAGGGCCTCACCCGCAACGACGCCCAAGGGGCGTGCCGCCCCAAGACGTACCCCAAGATCTGGGGCACGTACTACCGGGCGGAGGTCCGCAACCCGGTCCCGGGCGAGTACCTGACCTGCTTCCCGGGCGACCCGGCCCAGCTGGTGTGGACGGAGAAGAAGAACCTGGTGGCGGGCATCCTGCTGTCCACGAAGGTCAGCACCGCCGACGATCTCGACAAGCTCTACGCGTGGTGGAACTCGTTGATCCTGGTGGACATGGGAAGCGGCTGAACGGCGAAGCGGGGCGGGAGGTCGCCCTCCCGCCCCGCTTCACCGGGTGAACCTAGCGGCCGGGGCCGCCCATGTACTGCGGGTCCGGCTGCGGCAGCTGCATCACCGGCTGGCTGGCGTCCATGATGTTCTTCATCGCGCCGAACCACGTCCGGGCCGGGGCGTGCCCACCGAAGATGTTGCCGTCGCGGCCGCCCGGGCAAAGACCGACCCGGCCGGGGCCGCCGTCGCAGATACCACCCTTGCCGCCGCCGAACTTGAACGTCATCGCCGCACCCGCCATCTGCGGGGTGCCACCGACGAACGCCGCGGAGACGTTGGCCTGCGTCGTGCCCGTCTTGCCGATGAGCGGCCGGTCCCAGCCGACTTCGGCAGCGGCCTTGTACGACGTGCCGCCCGGCTGGTCGTCCTTGCTCATCCCGACCGCCAGGGTGTTCGCCAGGCCTTCGGGCACCGCTTGTTCGCACGGTGCTTCCTTGACCGGCACCGGCTGCCCGTTGCGGTCGGTCACGCCGGCGATCGGTGTCGGCGGGCACCACACACCGCCGGAGAGGATCGTCGCGGCGACGTTGCCCATCTCGAGGCCGCTCACCGGGCTGAACCCGAGCGTGAACGCGCCGAATCCCGGGTTGTTCCCTCGCGGGCCGTAGTACTCGGCTTGGCTCAGGCGCTTCTCGTCCTTGTCCGCCTTCGGATCGACCGTCCCGCCCCCGATGCTGCTCCCCATCGTGTCGCGCAGACCGAGCCGCTTGGCCATGTCGATGGCCGGACCGGTGCCGCCGAGCTGGTCCTCGAGTGCCACGAACGTGGTGTTCGGTGACGTCGCCAGGGCCGTCTGGAGCGTCGCATTGGCACCCACCCGGCTGTAGTCCCCGGCGTTCCCGACGCAGTACCAGTAGGAGTTGGGCTTCCCGGTCGGGGTGGTGCTGCACCCGCTCTTGGCGGTCCAGAAGACGTGCGACGTGTAGGAGTCCGGCATGTCCACCGGCGAATAGATCCCCGCGATCTTCTTGTCGAGGGCGGCCGCCGAGGTGAAGATCTTGAACGTCGACCCGGCACCACCGGTGTTGTAGACACCCGCGGGCAGCGTGTACGTCGTCTGGCCCGCGTCCTGGTTCTGCCCGTAGTCGCGGTTCGCCGCCAAGGCGACCACTTCGTGCCGGTCCTTGCCCGGTTTGATCAGCGACAACGTGTTCGCGATGTACGGCTGGGTCTTGTTGACCTGCGCCTCCGCCGAGACCTTCGCCTCGTGGTTGGCGCGCTCGTCCAGCGTGCTCTTGATCGTGTAGCCGCCGGAGTAGAGCTGGTCCTTCGTCATCCCGCCGGCCTTGAGGAGGTAGTCCTCGACGTACTGGCAGAAGAACCCCGCCTCCGGGCCCGCGCCGATGCAGTTGGCCGGCGGCTTCTTCGGGTTGTCCGGGACCACGCCCAGCGGCTCGGCCTTGAAGCGGTCCGCGTCGGCCTTCGCCAGCTTCTTGTTGTCCACCATCCGGTCGAGCACCAGGTTGCGGCGCGCGGTGGCCTTGTCCGGGTGGTTCCACGGGTCGTTGTTGATCGGGTTGTTCACCAGGCCGGCCAGCAGCGCGGCCTGCGGCACCGTGAGCTTCTCCGGAGTGGTGTCGAAGTACGCGTGCGCCGCCGCGCCGATGCCGAAGATCTGCCGGGAGAACTCGACGATGTTGAGGTAGTTGGCCAGGATCTGCTGCTTGGTCAGCTTCGTCTCGAGGTTGATCGCGATCCGCGCTTCCTTGAGCTTGCGGGAGATCGACTGCTCCTGGGCCTTCTTCTGGCCGATCGGGTCGTTCCGGTAGACGACGTTGATCAGGTAGTTCTTGGTGAGCTGCTGGGTCAGCGACGAGGCGCCCTGGGTGTCGGCGCCGGTGCTGTTGCTGACGGCCGCGCGCAGCGTGCCCTGCCAGTCGACGCCGTGGTGCTCGTAGAACCGCTTGTCCTCGACCGAGACCAGGGCCCACTTCATGGCCTCGTTGATCTGGTTCTCGTTGATCGGCAGCCGGTACTGGCTGTACAGGGTCGCGATCGGCTTGCCGGTGCTGTCGGTGACCGTCGTCACCAGCGGTGGCGGGATGTCCGCGAGATCGGAGGAGGTCTTCTCCACCGTCTCGCTGGCCTGGTTGGACATGACCCCGGCGGCCCCCACGACGGGGAAGAGCATGCCGGCGACGAGCACCCCCGCGAGCAGGCAGAGGCCGATGAGCTTGAACAAACCATCCGCTTTTCGCACGAGGGCCAGGCTACCCGGAACGGATCGGGCGGCGGTGACGCCGTGTCTCCGGAGGTGTGAATTCAGTGACAAAACAGCCCCCCTTCGGTGACAACTGGTAACGGACGGCATTCTGGGGCTCGACGGGGGGAACCGAGGGCCCCTACAGTCCGTCAACGTCTCACGAAGACAAGCCGACGGATGGATCAACGCGGGTGGGAGCTCGCCTGGTCCGAACGGAGGCACCGGCGCCGGGGAGGTGCCCGGGTAACCGACGTGAGCTGAGGGAGACACGCTCGCGGGGGCAAGGAGCGCAGTGCCTTTCCCCCGCTGGTGCGTCGATCACCAGGGTAGGGAGCTGGGGGTATGGAAACCAACCAGTCGAGCTGGCGAATCAACGCGTCCTGCCGGGACGCCGATCCGGACGGCCTGTTCGTCCGGGGTGCGGAGCAGAACCGCGCGAAAGCGGTCTGCATGGGCTGCCCGGTCCGCACGGAATGCCTCGCCGAAGCGCTCGACGGCCGGATCAACTTCGGCGTTTGGGGCGGCATGACCGAACGGGAGCGGCGAGCTCTGCTGCGCCGCCGTCCGGACGTGGTGAGCTGGGCCGAACTGCTCGAAGCGGCCAAGAGGGACGCGGAAGAGCGCGTCTCGGTCGGCTGAACGTCCTGCCGCACCCGGTCGTGAGTGGTAAGGCGGGTTAGAACCCTCGTTACCACTCACGACGGGTGTGGGCAGGTCAGCCGGCGAGCTTCACGCCGATGTCGCGCAGGCCCTCGAGGTCGTGCACGTCGCCGGCCAGCGCCGGCACCTTCGCCAGCGCCACCTCCGGGTGCGCCCGGGTGAACCGCGCCAGCAGCCGTTCCTCGCGCGCCGCCAGCTCGACGCGGTCGGCGTGCAGCCGCAGCACCGCCTCGGCCAGCGGGGCGTTCGTGTCGCCCTCCTGCAGTGACTCGGCCGCCGCCAGCGCCTCCGCGCCGGACAGCTTCGCGAGCACCGGGTGCGTCCGGTTCGCGATCAGCCCGCCCAGCGGCATCGACTCGGCCGAAAGCCGCTCCACGAAGTAGGACGCCTCGCGCAGCGCGTCCGGCTCCGGCGCGGCCACCACCAGGAACGACGTCCCGGACGAGCGCAGCAGCTCCGCGGTCTTGCGGGCGCGCTCGCGGAAGCCGCCGAACATGCTGTCGAAGGCCTGCATGAACGCCGACGCGTCGGTCAGCAGCTGGCCGCCGATGATCGTCGACACCGCCTTGGCGAACATCGAGAACCCGGCGTTGACCACCTTGCGCAGGCCCCAGCCGCCGGCCTTCGCCGGGGCGGTGAGCAGCCGGATCATCCGGCCGTCCAGCGCGGAGGAAAGCCTCGTCGGCGCGTCCAGGAAGTCCAGCGCGGACCGGCTCGGCGGGGTGTCCACGATGATCAGGTCCCACTCGCCGGTGGCGGCGAGCTGGCCCAGCTTCTCCATCGCCATGTACTCCTGCGTGCCGGAGAACGACGTGGAAATCGTCTGGTAGAAGGGGTTCTGGAGCAGCTGCTCGGCGCGCTCGGGGCCGGCGTGCACGCGCACCATGTCGTCGAAGGTGCGGCGCATGTCGAGCATCATCGCCCAGAGTTCGCCCTTCGGCTCGAACCCCTCGACCTGCACCTGCCGCGGGTGGTTGCCGAGTTCGCGCAGG
The DNA here is from genome assembly GCF_040681595.1 of Amycolatopsis sp. NPDC051716. Lineage (NCBI taxonomy): Bacteria > Bacillati > Actinomycetota > Actinomycetes > Pseudonocardiales > Pseudonocardiaceae > Amycolatopsis > Amycolatopsis sp. NPDC051716. The sequence goes on from NZ_JBFAZA010000002.1 coordinate 309,384, forward strand.
CCGAGCGCCTGGGCCAGCCGGCGGGCGGGGTCGATCGTCAGCACCACGGTCTGGCGACCGCGCTCGGCCGCGCGCAGGGCCAGCGCCGCGGCCGTGGTCGTCTTGCCGACGCCACCGGAGCCGCAGCAGACGATCACGCGGCTTTCCGGGGCATCGAGCAGCGCGTCGATGTCGATGGTGGTCACAACCGCACCCCCTGGTCGGTCAGGGCTTCGGCCAGCTCGTAGAGGGCGGCGACGTCGATGCCGTCGGTCACGTCCGGCAGCTCCAGGGTGGGCAGGTCGGCCTCGGCGAGCTGCTCGCGGGCCCGCTGCTCGGCCGCGACCCGCACGGCGTGCTCGACGGTCTCGTCGACCAGCGCGTCGAGGGTCTCCTGCGGCAGCTTCAGCCCGGCCGCCGCGAGTCCGGAGCGCACGCGCGAGGCGTCGACGCGCCCGTCCGCGGCCGCGGTGATCGAGCGGGCGGGCAGCCGCTCCGGCCGGACCCGGTTGACCAGCACCGCGCCCGGGCGCAGGTCGGCGCCGTCCAGCTCGGCCACGGCCTCGACGGTTTCGCGCACCGGCATCTCCTCCAGCAGCGTGGCCAGGTGCACGGCGGTCTGCCCGGAGTGCAGCAGGCGGACGACGCCGTCGGCCTGGCCGCGGATCGGGCCGGTCTTCGCGAGGTCGGTCAGCGCCTTGGTGACGTCGAGGAACTTGACGACCCGGCCGGTCGGCGGCGAGTCGACGACGACGGCGTCGTAGGTGTGCCGCCCGTCGGACTCGGTCCGGCCGACGCACTCCTTGATCTTCCCGGTGAGCAGGACGTCACGCAGGCCCGGCGCGAGCGTGGTCGCGAACTCGATCGCGCCCATCCGCCGCAGCGTCCGGCCGGCGAAGCCCAGGTTGTAGAACATCTCGAAGTACTCGAGCAGCGCGGCTTCGACGTCGATGTGCAGCGCGCGCAGCTCCCCGCCACCCGGGACGGACGCGATGCGCTGCTCGGCGTAGGGCAGCGGCTCGGTGTCGAAGAGCTGGGCGATGCCCTGGCGGCCCTCGACCTCGATGAGCAGCACGCGGCGGCCTTCGCGGGCGAGCGCGAGGCCGAGCGCGGCGGCCAGCGTCGTCTTGCCCGTCCCGCCCTTGCCGGTGACGAAGTGCAGCCGGGCGCGGGCAAGCTCGTCGGTCCAGCCGGCATGGGAAATGGTCACTTCTTCACCCTAAATCAGTGCTCAGCTGGCCAGCAGCATGACGCTGACCGCAGCGGCGACCGCGGCGACGAGCGCCCAGCTCACGAGGCCGGGCAGCACGGTGAGGGTGAGCACGCCCACCACGACCAGCAGGGTGAAGGTGATCACCCCGCCGAGCGCGACCTGGCCGGAACTCTGCGTCCGGTCGCGCACCTTCGCCATCACGACGAGCATCAGCGGCAGCCCGGCCGCCGCGAGCAGTGCCGTCGCGATCACGCGCCAGGTGTCCACGGGCCCACGCTAGCGTCGCGGCCACCGAGCCCGAGAGACTTCGCGCACAGCCGGAAGGGGGGGGGGGGGGGGGGTGGGGGGGAGTATGTTAGAGGGGCGACCACACAGAGAGAAAAAGGCCTACACGGCAGGGGCGCGCGGCGCCCCCCCCCGGCCGCGCCCGCGCGCCGCCCACGCCGCG
>NZ_JBFAZA010000002.1:311033-435817 GCF_040681595.1 Amycolatopsis sp. NPDC051716
AACCCCCAAACTAAAACCAACCCCCCACGCCAATAGCCACGCAAACCACAGACGCCCCACCCCCCCACCCAACCACTAACCCCCCCCCACCCTTCGTCGGCCGGCGCTCCACCCGGCCGTGCCGCCCGCGCTGCCCGCACCGGCGTGAGATGGGCCACAGTCCGGGGTGGCGACGGCGCGTCGCGGACCGAAATCCGGCGGCCCTCCCCGGCGGTCTTGCCCGCTTGGCTACGCTCCGATCCATGAGCGCCACCAAGTGGGAGTACGCCACCGTCCCTCTGCTGATCCACGCCACGAAGCAGATCCTCGACCAGTGGGGCGAGGACGGCTGGGAGCTGGTCACCGTGCTGCCGAACCCGAGCGGCGAGCAGCACGTCGCCTACCTGAAGCGTCCGAAGGGCTGACCCGGTGACCTGGAGCGAACGGCTGAAGGAGCTCGGCATCGAGCTGCCCGGCGTCGCGGCCCCGCTGGCCGCGTACGTGCCCGCCGTCCAGAGCGGGAAGCACGTCTACACCTCCGGCCAGCTGCCTTTCGTCGACGGCGTGCTCGCCGCGACCGGCAAGGTCGGCGCGGAGATCAGCCCCGAAGAGGCGAAGGGCCACGCCCGCACCTCGGCGCTCAACGCGCTCGCGGCCGTGCACGCGCTGGTCGGCATTGACAACGTCGCGCGGATCGTCAAGGTTGTCGGCTTCGTGGCTTCCGCGGAGGGCTTCACCGGTCAGCCCGCGGTCGTCAACGGCGCGTCCGAACTGCTCGGCGAGGTCTTCGGCGACGCGGGCATCCACGCCCGCTCGGCCGTCGGCGTCGCGGAGCTGCCCATCGGCTCGCCGGTGGAGGTCGAACTGATCGTGGAGGTGCAGTGATGGACCCGGACATCGAGCAGTCCACCCACGAGCTGCTGATCCGGCTCGCCGGGCGGCTGCCCGACCAGCTGCTGTGGCGGTTCCGCGACTGGCTCGGCGAAGGGGCCATGGGCACCCTCGCCCGGACCCTGCCGAGGTCTTTGCTTAAGCACAGGATTGACCTCGACCAGACGGAGTACCGCCTGCTCGTGGCCGGGCTCATCCCGCACGGCGCCGACTGGCACCAGGTCAGTTCGACGCTGGGGGTAGACGACGTCTCCGAGAACCGGTACACATTCACGTCGAGTGCGCCCGAATGGGTTAACTCGGTCGACTCCGTGTCCGTTCTGATCCACGCAACGTTGCGGGGTCGCCCGGACGTGGGGGAAGTGCGGCAGAGCTGGCGGCACGTCGGTGTGGTCGGGCAGGGGACCGCCAAGCGCGTCCTGCTCATCACCGCGCAGGCGGGGCTGCCGAGGCTGACCGGCGAACTGCAGCGCGTGCTGCGCGTTCTGGGCGACGAAGAGCCCAGCGTCGAGGTCATCCCGCCGCGCTTCGACCTGCCGGGTTACCACCGGGCCGCGCTGGCCGACTCAGAGCTGGTCTGCGTGGGCGCGGTGACGGGAAGCCGGCTAGTAGCCGCATAACGCTCGCCCGCCAGCGAGCTGGGAGGGAGCAAGGCAATGGTGGAGGTCCACGACGGCCCGCCCATGGACGGGTTCTCGGTGCCCCTGCGCCTGCACAACCTGTTGCTGGCCCTGGCGGGCCGGATCGACGACAGCGCGCTCACGGAAGCCCGTGAGCTGATCGCCCGGGCCCACATCGACGAGGCGGTCGAGCTGACCACCGGCACGCTCATCGCGGGCCGGATCCCGGTCAGCTCCGCCGAGCAGCGCGAGCTGGCGCTGGTCCTCGAGATGAGCCGGTCGGACGCGACGCTGGCGAACGATCTGCTGGTCGACGAGGCCGAGCCGGTCAGCACGCACCGGTTCACCGGCGAGAACGCCCCGGAGTTCGGCATCGCCGAGGCGCTCGACCGGACCCTGCAGGTGCTGCCGGACGTCCGGTCGGTGCACGCGGTGTGGCGCAACACCCCGGCCGGCAGCGTGCCGGGCGCGCTGCCGCAGCGGGTGGTGCTGGTCGAGCTGGGGCCGGAGGGCAACCCGCCCGCCGTCGCCTTCCGCGTCGACACGGCGTTGCGCCGGGCCGGGATCCACTCGGTCGTCGAGGTCAGCGGCCCCGGCGTCGCGCACTCCGAGTACCACCAGGCCGCCTCGGCCGCCGCGTCGCCGGCGTGGGTGACCGGGAGCACGACGTCGAGTTCGTCGTCGTACCGCTCGGAGCCGGTCAAGCCGCCGGCCCCGGTGACGTCGGAGCCGCTCGCGGAGTCGGGCAGCCGGCACAGCATGCGGTCGAGCAGCACCACCACGGCTCCGCCCGAGCCGGTCGCCCCGGTGGTGCCGATCGTGTCGCCGCCGCCCGCACCCGAGCCGCCCCGCAAGGCGCGGTCCGAGACGCGGGCGGAGCGCACCGCCGACCTGACCCCGGCCGAGGTGGCGCAGCTGCGGCAGGCGCTCGCCGAGGACCCGGAGAAGGGCCGCGAGATCGCCGCGGGCAAGCCGTCGATGCACGAGGTCGTCGAGCTGCCGGCGCTGGACCTCGACGACCCGAGCCTGAGCGAGCGCGACCGGGCGCTGCTGCGCGAGCTGCACGCCGAGCTGGCCGAGCGCGAACGGGCCGAGGCGGCGAAGATGCGTCTCAACGGCGCGTCCCGTTCCGGCGGTGACCAGCGCGGCTGGACCGCTCCGTAGGACGCTTTTCGTGCGAAGGCGGCACTTCCCCTCCGGGAGGTGCCGCCTTTTCCGTGTCCGGCGTGCCACAACTGCGCGACGGGACGTCGGGTGGCGGAGGTATGTTGCCCGGGTGGAGCAGCCAACGGAGTTCGTCTTCGACATCCCGGTCGGCGCCGGGGTAGCCACCCGCGCCAACGCCGACGGCCCGCCGGCGACGCCGAAGGACGCGGCCACCGTCATCCTGGTCCGTGACGGCGCCGACGGCGTCGAGGTCTTCCTCCAGCACCGGGTCAAGGGCATGCCGTTCGCGGGCGGGATGACCGTCTTCCCCGGCGGCGGCGTCGACCGGCGCGACGCCGACACGTCGGTGGCGTGGGCCGGGCCCGACCCGTCGTGGTGGGCTTCGCGGTTCGGCTGCGACGACGCGCTCGCGCGGGCGCTGACCTGCGCGGCCGTGCGCGAGACGTTCGAGGAGTCCGGCGTGCTGCTCGCCGGCGGCGCGGACGCGGTGCTCACCGACGTCACGCCGTACGCGGCGGCCCGCCAGGCCCTGGAGACGCGGGAGGTGTCGCTGGCCGGGTTCCTCGCCGGCGCGGGCCTGACCCTGCGGGCCGATCTGCTGCGTCCGTGGGCGCACTGGATCACGCCCGAGCAGGAGCCGCGCCGGTACGACACCCGGTTCTACGTCGCGAAGCTGCCCGAAGGCCAGGAGGCCGACGGGGCGACTTCGGAGGCCTCGAGCTCCGGCTGGCAGCGCCCGGAAGACGCCATCGCCGACGCGCGCGAGGGCCGCCGGATGCTGATGCCGCCGACGTGGCTGACGCTGAGCGAGCTGGCGGCGTTCGCCACCGCCGACGACGTCCTGAACGCACCGCGCGAAATCGTCCGGATCGCCCCGACGCTGGTCCGTGAGAACGACCACGTCCGCGTCGTGCTGGAGCGGCGATGAGCGCCCCGGCCTACGGCGTGCTGCGCCAGGTGTCCGCGACGGCGTCGGTGCTGCTGGAGAACAACCCGTCGTCGATGACGCTCGAAGGCACCAACAGCTGGGTGCTGCGCGCGACGCCGTCGAGCCCGGCCGTGGTCGTCGATCCGGGCTACCGCGACCTCGAGCACCTCGAGCTGCTGGCTTCTGTTGCTCCGGTCGAGCTGATCCTGCTCACGCACTGCCACCCCGACCACGCCGAGGGCGCGCCGTGGTTCGCCGAGCGCACCGGCGCGCCGGTGCGGGCGTTCGACCCGGCACTGTGCCTCGGCGGTTCGTCCTTTGTGGACGGCGAAGTGCTCTCGGCCGGTGGCCTTTCCCTTCGTGTCCTGCACACCCCCGGCCACACCGACGACTCGGTGTCGCTGGTCCTCGACGGCCAGGTGCTGACCGGCGACACCATCCTCGGGCGCGGCACGACGGTGCTGCACGACCTCGGCGACTACCTGCGTTCGCTGCGGAAGCTGATCGAGCTGCCGGCCGGGACGGCCGGCCTGCCCGGTCACGGCCCGGAGCTCCCCGATCTGCCCGCGACCGCGCGCGAATACCTCGCCCACCGGGAACAGCGGCTCGACCAGGTGCGTTCGGCCTTGAAGACACTCGGGGCGGACGCCACCCCGCGCCAGGTCGTCGAGGTCGTCTACGCCGACGTCGACCGGGCGCTGTGGGCGCCCGCCGAGTGGAGCGTGCAGGCGCAGCTGGACTACTTGCGGTCGGAGGAGAACGGATGAGCAACGTCGAGGTCGAGTTCTATTGGCGGCCGGGGTGCGGGTTCTGCGCCGCGCTGGAGCGCCCGTTGTCGAAGAGCGGGTTCAACATCCGCGCCATCAACATCTGGGAGGACCCGGCGGCGGCCGCGCGCGTGCGCGAGGTCGCGAACGGCAACGAGACCGTGCCGACGGTGATCGTCGGCTCCCGGGCGATGGTCAACCCCTCCTTCGCCGAGGTCGAGGCGGCGGTCAAGGCAGCCTCAGCTTCGGCGGGGTGAGTGCGCCGGGCCGTTCTCCGTGGAGGAAAGCGGCCCACACTTCCCGCAGGCCGGTCTCGTTCTCGAGGCCCTTCGGGGCGCCGACGAGCATGGGCGCGTCCCAGACGTCGTGGGTGCCGAAGAGGAACGGGATGTCGATGCAGTGGCACGCGCCGAACCGGTTGCCCGGGGCCTGCCAGTCGAAGCGGTAGGTGAAGGCGCCGAGCCTCTCCGTCAGCCGGTCGCTGGTGAAGAAGCCGGTTCCGGCGTCGATGACCTCTTGCGGCGCGTCGGGGACGAAGGCGCGTAGCTCCTCGCGGGTCCAGCTGATCAGGGCCGGGCCTTCCGGCGCGGCCTCGACGAGGTCCTCGGCGACGAGATCTCCGTCGGCCACCAGCTGGAACGGCGGTTCGAGCGAACCGGGCTTCCCCGGTACGGAAACCTGCGCGGCGAGCAGTCGTTCCACCGGGGCGTCCCGGAAGTCTTCCAACGCCCGGGCGTTCCGGTTCGCTTCCTCCCATGTGGACGGTCGCATCCCGAGGGGTGCGCTCTGCACGGCGATCCGCTTGATGAGGCCCCGGGTGCGCGGCGACGACCACAAGGCCAGCGTCGACTGCGCTCCGGCCGACTGCCCGCTGAGCGTGACCTCGGCCGGGTTTCCGCCGAACGCGGCGATGTTGTCCCGCACCCATTCCAGTGCGGCGAGCTGATCGGCGATCCCGAGGTTCGGCGGGACGCCGTCCAGCGCGGCGAAGCCGAGGGCGCCGAGCCGGTAGTTGAGCGTCACGACGACGGCGTCGGCGTCGCGGGCCAGGCGCGTGCCGGTGTACCAGACCTGACCGCCGGAGCCGCTGGTGAACCCGCCGCCGTGGATCCCACACCAGCACCGGCCGGCTCCCGGTGGCCGACGGCGTGAAGACGTTGAGGGACAGGCAATCTTCGCTCTGGGGCAGGGGCATCGGCCCGAGCGCGTGCTCCAGCCGTGACGGCGGCTGCGGCGCGGCGGGGCCGGCTTCGAGCGCGTCTTTGACGCCGCTCCAAGGCTTCGGCGGCTTCGGTGCTTCGAAGCGTTTCGCGGTGGCGTACGGGATTCCTTTGAACGCGCCCTGTTCGCCCAGGATCCGCCCGGTGGTGGTTTCGACGATCATCGTGCCTCCTCTTCGAAGTACAGTGCGGCGCCGCCCGCGTCCTCGGCGCGGACGAAGAAGCCGCGGTCGTGGGTGGTGGCCGGGACGTGCTCCTCGACCAGCCGCCGCGCTTTCGCGAGGTCGGCAACCACCACGCCGTGGGCGGCGAAGTACGGCAGCTTCCGCGGGGTTTCGCCGGGCAGGACGGCGTCGAGGTCGCTCACCCCGGCGATGTCGACCAGCCGCCGGCCGCCGGTGATGACGTCGTAGCGCTGCTGGTAGGCGGCTATTTCTTCGTCCGGCACCACGAGGACGATCCCGGCGACGCTTCGGGCACCGTTGGGGTGGCCGAGGTAGCGCGGCTGGTGGACGTACTCCGGGGTCAGGTGCTCGGCGGTGTGCAGGATGCCTTCGGGGGTGCGGTCCCGTCTGATGTGGACACTGCGGAACCGCGCGGTGCGGGTGCCTTCCGGCACCTCGACGTCACGTTGGAGCTTCAGCACACCGGACGTCGAGAGGCCCGCTTCTCGCAGCCGCCTCTCGGCCGCGTCGGAGTCGTCGACGCCGAAGGAGCAACCGTGCAGGCCGTCGCCGCGGGCATCCATGATCGGCAGCACCCGCCACGGGTCGCCGGCTTCCTCGTCGACGATCCCGATCAGCTCGAGGAACGAGCCGCCGAAGTAGGCGCAGCGGTTCGCCGTACAGCTCGGAACCGGTTCGCTCCGGTCGCTGACGGCCGCGAAGTGCCGGGACGGCGGGCTCAACGTGAAGCCGAGTTGTTCGTAGCACCGCCAGGTGGCCGCGTAGTTCCTGGTCAGGAAGACGGTGTGGTCGATGTGCATGACGTCGATCGTGGTCTTCGCGCCGGCATCCTTCCCTTCGCGGCGCGATTGTGCTCGAAATCCGACATCTCTTAGGCTCTTTTGGTGGAATCCGGGCTCCTGGACGAGTTGGACCGCCGCTTGGCGCACGCGCTGCAGCTGGACGGCCGGGCGTCGTTCAGCACGATCGCGGCGGTGCTGGGTGTCTCGGGCCAGACGATCGCGCGCCGCTACCGGAAGCTGCGGTCTTCGGGCGTGCTGCGGGTCGTCGGCGTCCCGGAGGCGGCCCCGCTGGGCCAGGTCCACTGGCTGGTCCGGCTGCGGTGCGTCCCCGACGCGGCGGCGGCGATCGCGGCGGGGCTGGCCCGGCGGGACGACACGCAGTGGGTGAGCTTGATGTCCGGCGGGACGGAGATCGTGTGCTTCGTCCGGGCGCCGCTGCGGGAGCAGGCGGACGGGTTGCTGCTGGGGCAGCTGCCGAGGACGCCGCGCGTGGTGTCGATGACGGCGTACCGGCTGCTACGCCGGTTCGCGGGCGGCCCGGCGGGCTGGCCAGGCCGCGCCGGCGCGCTGTCGGCTTCGGAGGTGTCTTCGTTGCGCCGCGCGCCTGCGGGCGGTCCCTACCGGCCGGAGCCGGAGGACACGGCCTTGCTGGCCGCCCTGGCCCACGACGCCCGAGCCGACATATCGACATTGGCGTCGGCCTGCGGCCGCTCGGAATCGACGGTCCGCCGTCGCCTGGAGGCGTTGCGAGGATCGGGAGCGTTGTACTTCGACGTGGAGGTGGACGCGGCCCTGCTGGGCTACCCCCTGACGGCAACGCTGTGGCTGACGGTGGCGCCCTCGGCCCTGGAGTCGGCGGGCCGGGCATTGGCGGGCCACCCGCAGGTGGCGTTCGCGGCGGCCACGACGGGCCCGGCCAACCTGGTGGCGAACGTGGGCTGCCGCGACGACGCGGCCCTGTACGAGTACCTGGCCGTGGACCTGGGCGGCCTCCCGGGAGTACAGGCCGTGGAGACGGCCCCGATGATCCGGACGTTGAAGCGCTTCGGCACCGTGTAGCGCGGGACACCACACGGACGACCCACGGCACCGAAGTGTTGAGCGCGGCTGTGCGGGGTGGCCCGAGCCGATCGCACATTTCGGGTCACCATCGGAACGAGCCAGGTGTTCCGGCCGAACCCGCGCTGCCCACCGAGGCGCCGGCGCCCATGAGCGATCTCGGTGCGGCGGTCAAGTCCTCATCCGTGCGGTGATGATCGTCCGGGCGCTGCCGAAGATCCTCGAGCCGGGCGAACGCACGCCTACGGGCAGCGCTTCGGCATCGTGTAGCGCGGGACACCACACGGACGGCTCACGGCGCCGAAGTGGGACCCGGCCAAGATCATCGGCTGAGCATCGGCATCAGGTAGTACGTCAGCTCCACCTCCCCGGGCTCCGCCGCCCGCAGGATGCACGCCCGCATCCCCGGCTGGATCGACAGCACCACCCGCTCGCCGGCGAACGCCGCCAGCGCGTCCAGCAGGTACCGCGCCTGGAACGACGGTGACGTCCGGCCGCCGCTGACGTCGGCCTTCAGCACTTCCTCCGCCTCGCCCGTGTCCTGCCGGGCGCTCGCCAAGCGGACCTGCGCGTCGCCGACCTCCAGGGTCAGGACTCGCCTGTCCTCCGCGTACACCCCCACCCGGCGGACCGCCGCCGCCAGGGCTTCCGCCGGCAGTGTCACCGTTGTGTCCACCGCGCCCGAGGGGATCGAGTCCTCCGAGAGGAAGCCCGCGTCGAGGACCGCCGTCGCGACCAGGCCCTCCTGCCAGCTCAGGCCGAACCGGCCCGGGCCGATGTGCAGGCCCACCCGGCCGCGCGCCTGCCGGGCCGCCTCCGACAGCAGTGCCGCCGGGACCAGGACGTCCAGGGCACCCGGTGAGGACAGTGGTAGCCGGGCGACCGCCATCCGGTAGCGGTCGGACGCGGTCAAGGTGAGGCGGTCGCCTCCCTGCAACCGAACCCCGGTGAACAGGGGCAGCGGGTCGTCCTTCGCCGCCGTGCCCGCGACGATGCGCAACGCCGACGCGAACGCTGCTCCGTCCACTTCGGACACCCGGGCCGGCGGGTCCGGGACGACACCGGTTCCGGGCAGCAGCGGCAGCGCGAACCGGGCGTTGTCCAGCCGCAACGCCAGGCGGGTACCTTCGACGACCAGGCGGACCAGCTCCGTGTCGAGCACCTTCAGCGTCTCCGCCAGCGGGGCCGCGGGGATGACGACCGAGCCGTCCGTGTGCGTGGTCGCCGGGCAGCCGAACCGGACGGCGAGGTCCGGCGCCGCACCGGCGACCGTCAGCCCGGCCGCGTCCGCCGCCAGCCGCAGCCCGGCGCGGGCGGGCAGCAGGCGTGACGCGGCGGAGACGGCCGCCGAGAGGCGGTGGGCAGGCGCGGTGACGTCCATGCCCGGAAGGTAGCGGCCGGCACCGACAAAAACCGCCGGGCTACGCGTTGACCAGCTCGGGAACCGACGCGGACCGCGGAGCCCGGACCGTGCCGCGCAGCAGCCACACGACCAGCGCGAGCACCAGCCCGGCCACGCTCGCCGCCAGGAAGGCCGCGCCCGGGCCGGCGTGCTCGACGACGTACCCGCTGATCGACTGGCCGGCCGCCAGCCCCAGCGTCACGGCGGTGAGGACCCAGCCGAACGCCTCCGCCGCCGTCCCCGCCGGGGCGACCACCTCGATCGCCGCCGAGTGGGACGTCGACTGCGGCGTGATCAACGCGCCCGCCAGCAGCATCATCAGCGCCAGGCCCCACAGCGAGGACGGCCACGCGAGCAGCGCGACCAGCGCACCGAACCCGCCCAGCAGCACCGGCAGCCGCACGCCCAGCTGCCGCGGCCACGGGCGCAGGCTGTAGGCGACGCCGAACGCCACCGAGCTCAGCGACCACGCCGACAGCAGCAACCCGCCCGTCGAGGGGGAGCCCGCCTCGGTGGCCGCCGCCGGCACGGCGACCTCGACGAACCCGATCACCACGCCGAAGCCCAGCGCGGCGATGGCCAGCGTCCGCATGCCCGGGCCGGCCAGCGCGCCCAGCAGCGACCCCGAAGAACCCGGAACCGGGCCCCACTGCCGCACGGCCGGGCTCAGCGCGAACAGCACCGCCCCGGTGACCTGCAGCGCGACCCCGAGCACCAGGCCGGTGCCCGCCCACGGCGCCATGACCAGCAGCCCGGCCACGCCGGGGCCGAGGATGAAGAAGACCTCCATGCTGATCGCCTCGTACGAGAACGCGGCGTTGCGCGGCCCGCCCGGCGGGAGCAGCCGCCCCCACAGCGCCCGCGACGCCGACCCGACCATCGGCTCGGTCAGCCCGGTGAGGGTGGCGAGCGGGACCAGCACGGCGGTCGCGGCGTGCGACTCGATGGCCGTGACCAGCGCGGTCATCGACAGCGCCAGCAGGACCGCGACGGTGAGCAGCGGCCGTGTCGGCCCGAACCGGTCGATCAGCCTGCCCTGCACCACCGCACCCACCGACACACCGACGAGTGAACCGGCCGAGACGAGCCCGGCGATGGCGAAGGAGCCCGTCTCGCGCTGGACGTAGAGCAGGGCGGAGATGCCGATCATGGCGATCGGCAGGCGGGCGAGCACGGCCGCGACGACCGGCCACCGGGCCGCGCGGGTCGTCAGCGCGGTGCGGTAGTCGGCGAGGGACGTGCGGCTTTCGTGGTTCGAGACAGACTGGGACACGCGTACAAGTATGCCGCATACTGGTACGTCAGTACCAGTTATTTGACGGTCAGGTGCGTCACCGGCAGACTGGTGGCAGATCTTCGGATCGAGGCGAAGGGTCTCGATCAGGTAACACTCACGATATTCTCCGTGGACTCCTGCAACGAAACGGCCCAGGCGGCGTCCTTGAGAGTGAATGGCCTTGAATTCGTGGGTATGGGCCGTGATGGTTGAACAACAGCACAGAAAAACCCAGCTCCCTCCGGCACACGGGTCGGGGCCTGGCCCGGAGGGCGGGGAGCGCGGATCGTCGGGGGATGGTCCGCGCAACAACGAAGAGCCGGTGCGCCACGTCGGGGGTGGCGCCCGGCTCTTTGTTATGTGTCGAGCTATGTGTCGAGCAGAGTTATGTGTCAAGAAGACTTATGTGTCAAGAAGAAGGCCTCCTCACCCCGCCGGGGTGAGGAGGCCTTCTTCTTGACAAGACTCAGCGAGCGCGGCGGGCCAGGCGCTCCGGGTCCAGGATCAGCACGCTCTTGCCCTCGAGCCGCAGCCAGCCGCGGTGGGCGAAGTCGGCGAGCGCCTTGTTGACGGTCTCGCGCGACGCCCCGACGTACTGGGCGATCTCTTCCTGGGTCAGGTCGTGCGTGACCCGCAGCAGACCGGCCTCCTGGCTGCCGAACCGCTGCGCGAGCTGCAGCAGCGCCCGCGCCACGCGGCCCGGGACGTCAGTGAAGATCAGCTCGGCGACCATGTTGTTCGTCCGGCGCAGGCGGCGCGCGACGACGCGCAGCAGCTGCTCGGCGATCTCCGGGCGGGTCGAGATCCACTGGCGCAGGGCCGGGCGGTCCATGGTGACCGCGCGGACCTCGGTGACCGTGGTCGCGCTCGACGTCCGGGGGCCGGGGTCGAAGATGGACAGCTCGCCGAACATGTCGGACGGGCCGAAGATGCCCAGCAGGTTCTCGCGGCCGTCCGGGGACTTGCGGCCGATCTTCACCTTGCCGGACTGGATGATGTACAGCTTGTCGCCGGGTTCACCCTCGTTGAAGATGACATGGCCGCGGGGGAACTCCACGGATTCCAAGGTCTGGGCCAGCGCCTCCGCCGCTGCCGGCTCCACACCCTGGAAAATGCCCGCACGGGCCAGGGTTTCGTCCACCTCGGGTGCCTCCTCGTCGAGAAACGATCACGCTCCCCCTTGGCTGGAGGAGCGTGACGCCGATCACTTGCGCGTCAGTCTAGGGCGTACTCCCGAGATCGCTCGCCGGACTCGCGCACGGCGGAAACGATCTCGTTCGAACGTGGAGCCTAACTCCGCACGCGACGCGCGCGTAGCCTGGCTGCCCGTCCGCCCAGCCTACGCAGCCGGAACAGCTCCAGCGCGCGGCCGATGCCGTGCCCGTAGAGCGCCCTGACCTCGTTGGGCTGCGCCTGCTCGAGGAACTCTTCGACCTCGTTCTCCTGCACCGCGACGTGCTTGAGCCTGCTCTCCACCCGCTCCATGAAGAGCGCGAAGAACATGATGACCAGGGGGACCAGGATGACGAACCAGACGGTCATGACCGGACCCCCAGACCCATCCCGAAACACTCAGTGAGAAGCATGTACTCCAGATCCTCGCTCATGGCGGCCGGAAAACGCGCCGAGGTGGTGCTCTGGCGTGTCGGTCGTCCACCGGTGCAGTGCCCGGCTCGTCCGACGGCGCCCGTAGGCTATCGGGGTGCCACCTGCCACCACGAACGCCCCCCGTGCGGGCGCTGGTGAAAGCCGGTTAGCTCTGGTGAGACGCGCCAGGCGGATGAAGCGTTGCCTCGACGACGTGTATCCGGACGCCCACTGCGAGCTCGACTTCACCACACCACTGGAACTGCTGGTCGCGGTCGTGCTGTCCGCCCAGACCACCGACGTCCGGGTGAACCTCGTCACGCCCGCGCTGTTCAAGCGCTACCGGACCGCCGCCGACTACGCCGGTGCCGACCGCACCGAGCTGGAGGAATACCTCCGGAGCACCGGCTTCTACCGGGCCAAGGCGAACTCCGTGATGGGCCTCGGCGCGGCGCTGGTCGAGCGCTTCGACGGCGAGGTCCCGGCCAAGCTCGAGGACCTGGTCACCCTGCCCGGCGTCGGCCGCAAGACCGCCAACGTCGTCCTCGGCAACGCCTTCGACATCCCGGGCATCACCGTCGACACCCACTTCGGCCGGCTGGTCCGGCGCTGGGGCTGGACGACCGAGGAGGACCCGGTCAAGGTCGAGCACGCGATCGGCGAGCTGATCCCCCGCAAGGAGTGGACGATGCTCTCGCACCGGGTGATCTTCCACGGCCGCCGCGTCTGCCACGCCAAGAAGCCGGCCTGCGGCGCCTGCCCGCTGGCCAGGGACTGCCCGTCGTACGGCACCGGCCCGACCGGGTTCGACGAAGCCGCGAAGCTGGTCAAGGGCGTCGAGAAGGACCACATCCTGGCGTTGGCGGCGCCTCGGTGACGAGAGTCACCAAGTGGGCGCTGGCCGCCGCCGTGCTGGGGGTGGCGCTGATCGTCGCGCTGCTGCCGCGCGGCGGTGACGCCCCGGCCGCGAAGCCGTCGGGGGACCTGGCGCCCGCCCGGGCCGCGGCGGCGCTCCAGCCGTGCCCGGCGCCGGGGCCGGCGCAGCCGGTGAAGCAGCTCGAAGGCGTCACGGCGGACTGCCTCGGCGACGGCGTGCGCGTCGACGTCGGCAAGGCCCTCGCGGGGGCTCCGGTGCTGGTCAACGTGTGGGCGTCGTGGTGCGAGCCGTGCCGGACCGAGCTGCCCGTGCTCCAGGAGTACGCGCGGCAGCCGGGTGCAGCGCGCGTGCTCGGCGTCCAGGTGCAGAGCCCGGCGAAGGACGGCCTGGACCTGCTGGCGAAGCTGGGTGTGCACCTGCCGTCGGTGTTCGACGGGGACGGCTCGAACGGACCCGTCCGGACGGCGCTGAAGGTGCCTTCGGCGCTCCCGGCGTCCTACCTCGTCACCGCCGGCGGTGCGGTGCGGTTCATCGCGAATCCTCGCTCGTTCGTGAACACTGACCAGGTGCGCGCGGCAGTCGAGGGGGCAAGGTGATCGGACCACTGGTCGAACCCGAGTCGGTTCCCGAGTGGCTCCGGCCGCTGGTCAAGGTGAGCGGCGAGGTCGACGCCAAGACGTTCACGCGGTTCAGCCCACCCGAAGACGCCTACCCGCGTCCCGCCGCGGTGCTCATCCTCTTCGGCGAGCGTGAAGCCGACGGCGAGCCGGACATCCTGCTGCAGCGCCGCGCCGACACGCTGGGCTCGCACGCCGGCCAGGTCGCCTTCCCCGGCGGCGGTGCCGAGGAGGGCGACGGCGGCCCGGTCGGGACCGCGCTGCGCGAGGCCGAAGAAGAGACCGGCGTCGTCCCCGCCGGCGTCCGGCCGATCGCGGTGCTGCCGGAACTGTTCGTGCCGGTGTCCGGGTTCGCCGTGACGCCGGTGCTGGCGCACTGGGCGGAGCCGTCGCCGGTGCACGCGGTCGACCCCGGCGAGACGGCGTCGGTCGCGCGCGTCGCCATCGCCGACCTGGTCGACCCGGCCAACCGGTTCACGGTGCAGAAGAAGGGCATGCCCTGGAAGGGGCCGGCCTTCGAGGTCGGCGGCCTGTTCGTGTGGGGGTTCACCGCCGGGCTGCTGTCGGTGCTCCTGAGCCTGGGAGGCTGGGAGCGCGAATGGGACCCGGGCGACGTCCGGGACCTCGACGAGGCGCTGGCCGCGTTCCGGAAGCGTGTGTTGGAGGGGTGACGCGGTGAACTGGGTCGATGTCGTGGTGCTGCTGCTGGCCGTGCTGGCGGCGGTGTCCGGCGCATACCAGGGGGTGATCATCGCGCTGCCGTCGCTCGTCGGCGTCGTGCTCGGGGCGGTCGCCGGGATCAAGCTCGCGCCGGTCGTGGTCTCGTTCTTCGACGACCCGGTCTGGAAGGTCGCCTTCGCGGTGGCGACGGTGGTCTTCCTGGTCGCCTTCGGCGAGGCGATCGGCGTCTACGTGGGCCGCCGGCTGCGGCAGAAGATCAACCCGGACAAGCTCTCCGGCCTCGACAAGACGCTCGGCGCGGTCGTGCAGGCGCTGGTCGTGTTCGTGGTGGCGTGGTTGATCGCGACGCCGCTGACGGCCGTGTCCGGTGCGCCGTGGCTGGCCAAGGCGATCAACAACTCGGTGGTGCTCGGCAAGGTCAACGACACCATGCCGGAGGCCGCCCAGGGCTTCCCGAGCCAGCTGCGCAAGCTGCTCGACGCGTCCGGCTTCCCCTCCATCGTGGACCCGTTCCAGAAGGCGCCGACGGCGGACACCTCGCCGCCGGACCCGGCGCTGCAGCGCAGCGAGATCGTCCAGCAGCTGCACGGCAGCGTGGTCAAGATCCGCGGCAGCGCGAGTTCGTGCTCGCGCTCGCTCGAGGGCAGCGGATTCGTGATCGCGCCGCAGCGGGTGATGACGAACGCGCACGTCGTGGCCGGTACCGACACCGTCGGCATCGAGACGACCCAGGGCGACTACCCCGCTCGCGTCGTCTACTTCGACCCGGAGGTCGACATCGCGGTGCTCGCGGTGCCGCGGCTGAAGGCCGAGCCGCTCCGGTTCGCCCCGGAGACGGCTTCGGCGGGCGACAGCGCGGTCGTGCTCGGCTACCCGCTCGACGGCCCGTACCGGGCGACGCCGGCGCGCGTGCGCGGCCGGATCAACCTGCGCGGCCCCGACATCTACGAGGCGAACACCGTGCAGCGGGACGTCTTCACGGTCCGCGCCGAGATCCGCAGCGGCAACTCCGGCGGCCCGATGGTGACGCCGGACGGCAAGGTCATCGGCGTCGTCTTCGGGGCGGCGGTCGAGGACCCGGAGACCGGCTTCACGCTGACGGCCGAGCAGGTGCGCGCCGAGGTCGACGCGGCCCCGTCCCAGACGACGAACGTGTCCACCGGCTCCTGCGCGGCCTAACGCCCGAAGCGCAGCGCGAGGCCGTCCAGCAGCGCCCGCATGCCCGACTCGAAGATGTCGTCCAAGACCAGGTCGTAGCCGGTCCGCTCGAGTTCGCGGAGCATCTCGGCGAACACCGGGCGCCCCGTGGTCATCGGCCCCATCGAAGGGAGCTGGCGGTCCATCCACTGGTCCTCGGACAGCCCGGACGAGGCCAGCGCGTGCTGCTCGCGTTCGAGGTGGATGGCGAGGCCCTGGACGTAGCTGAAGAACAGGACGTGCAGGTCGCACAGCGCCGCCGCGCCGACGCCGAGCTCGGACAGCGCCGTCAGCGCCCATTCGCCGTGCATGCCGAGGTTGGGCAGGGGCAGCGGCCGGGTGATCGGCCCGAGTTGGGCCAGCCACGGGTGCCGCCGGAAGAGCGTCCAGAGCGTGCGGCCGCCGAGCGTCAGCCGTTCGCGCCAGTCGCCGGACGGCTGGGCCGGATAGCCGCGCTCGCCGAACGCGGCGTCGGCCATGAGCAGCACCAGTTCGTCCTTGCCGCGCACGTACCGGTACGGCGCCATGGCCGCGACCCCGAGCCGGGCCGCGACGCCACGCATGGACAGCGCGCCGAGGCCCTCGGTGTCGGCGATGGCGATGGCGGTCCGCACGAGCCGTTCGCGGGTCAGCCCCGGAGAACCACCGCGGCGATCCCGGTCGGCGACCACCGTGCCGGACCGCGGCTCCGCGCGGACCAGGCCCTCTTGGCTCAGCTGGGCCAGCGCCTTCGCCGCGGTCGCCATCGCGACGCCGTGGTCGGCCGCGAGCCGCCGGGTCGACGGCACCCGCGCGCCCGGCGGGAGCTCGCCCCGCGTGATCCGCTCACGCAGTGCGTCGGCGATGGCCACGTACTTCACGCTGGTCTCCTGACCTAGTACAGAAAGCCATCTGTGCTAGTACAGAAATGGCCTGCTGGCTGGGTGTTCTCCACAGTGGAGCGTACAAGCGTACGACTCTGGGAGGAAACAATGCGGAACGTCCTGATCTCCGGCGCCGGTGTGGCCGGCGGCACCCTGGCCTGGTTCCTGGCGCGCGAAGGCTGGGCGGTGACCGTGGTGGAGCGGGCGCCCGGCCCGCGCACCGGCGGCCAGGCGATCGACGTGCGCGGCGTCGCGCTCGACGTCGTCGACGAAATGGGGCTCGGCGACCGGATGCGCGCGCTGCGCACCCGGATGCGCGGGATGTCCGTGGTGGACGGGGACGGCCACGAGCTGTTCCGGTCGGAAGAGCACACCTTCACCAGTGGACGGCTGGACAGCGCCGACTTCGAGATCCTGCGCGACGACGTCGTCGCGATGCTGCTGGAGGCCCCCGGTGTCGAGTACGTCTTCGGCGACTCGATCACCGCGCTGACCGAAGAGGCGCACGGCGTGCGCGTCGAGTTCGAGCACGGCGGCTTCCGGACGTTCGACCTGGTGGTCGGGGCGGACGGCCTGCACTCGGCGGTGCGGCGGCTGGCCTTCGGCCCGGAGGAGGACTTCACCCGGCACCTCGGCCAGTACCTGGCGATCTTCCCGACGGCCAACTTCCTGGGGCTCGAGGACTGGCAGGTCTGGTTCCGGCACGAGCACACCGGGGGCGTGGCCTACCCCGTCCGGGACAACACCGAGCTGCGCGTGACCCTCGGTTTCGGCTCGGAACCGCTGCCGCGGATGGCCGTCGCGGAGCAGAAGCGGATGATCGCCGAGCGGCTCGGCGGGATCGGCTGGGAGGTGCCGAAGCTGCTGGAGGCGATGGCCGCCGCGGACGTCTTCTACTTCGACGCCATGGCCCAGATCCACCTGGACCGCTGGTCGGCGGGCCGGGTCGTGCTGGTCGGCGACGCCGGCTACTGCGCCTCGGCGCTGTCCGGCCAGGGTACGAGCCTCGCGCTGGTCGGCGCGTACGTCCTCGCGCAGGAACTCGGCCGGGCCGCCCACGAAGAGGCCTTCGCGGGCTACGAGCGGCGGATGCGGCCCTTCGTCGCGCTCAACCAGGCGCTGGCCACCGAAAATGCCGAGGGGCCGGCTTCGGACGAGTCGGTCGAGCGGGCGAAGAACGCCATCAGTCTCGCTTGAGGAAGCCTGCCAGGGCCGCCGACGTGCGATCCGGCACTTCGAGGTGGGGGAAGTGCCCGACGTCCGGCCAGATCTCCGCCTCGGCGTGCGGGCCCGCCCAGCGCGTCGACGACGTCGCGGTTTCCGGGAGGATGCAGGTGTCGTCGGCGCCGTGGAGCTGCAGCGTCGGGGCGGCGATCCGGGCGTCGACGGCGTCGGTGAACCGGCGGCCCTCGCCGCGGAACTGGGCGCGGAAGGCCCACCGGTAGTACTCGAGCGCGCTGTGCGCGACCCCGGGCACGAGCATCGCCTGGCGGAACGCCTCGACGCTGCCGGTGAAGTCCGGAGTGGACCGCCAGCGGGGGCCGGCCCAGCCGCCGAACAGGTCCTCGACGGCCTGGGCGTCGTCCTTCACCAGCCACTTCTCCGGCGCCATCGGCACCTGGAAGCGGAAGAGGTGCCCGGCCGCGCGGCCCTGGCCGCGCCACGGACGGGCGGCGCCCGAGCGCAGGGCGAGCGGGTGGGCGGCGCCGATCGCCGTCACCGAGGACACCAGCCGGGGGTGCAGCGCCGCGACCGTCCAGGCGAGCATGCCGCCCCAGGCGTGCCCGACCAGGTGCGCGCGGCGCGCCCCGAGCGACTTGATCAGCCCGCCGACGTCACCGGCGAGCGTCCACGCGTCGTAGCCGCGGGGCGGCTTGTCCGAGTCGCCGTAGCCGCGCAGGTCGACGGCGACCGCGCGGAACCCGGCGTCGGCCAGGGCGGGCAGCTGGTGGTGCCAGGTCCACCAGAACTCGGCGAACCCGTGCAGCAGCACCACGACCGGCCCGTCGCCGAGTTCGGCGACGTGCAGGCGGATGCCGTTCGCGGACACGTCGCGGTGGACCCACGGGCCGTCGAGCCGGACGATCGACGGGTCGGGGGACGCGTGCAACGACTTCAGTCGCGGGTGGTCAGGCCGGCTTCGGGCGCGCGCTGCGGCTTGAGCGCGGCCGCGGTCTCCTTGACGCTGGCGATGGTCCGCTCCGGTGCCTTGAACTTCTTCACCTTGCGGTAGCCGAGGAACCCGGCCACGCCCGCGACGATCAGCATCAGGAAGAACACGATGCCGAAGGCGATCCAGCGGTAGCGCACCCACTCGGCCAGCCCCTCGGCCGCGAAGAAGAACAGGAAGAACGTGCTGTACAGGAAGACCGTCAGCGCGATCAGGAAGAAGATGGCCCCCTTGAGGCCCTTCTTCACCTCGCCGACGAGCTCGGACTTCGCCAGTTCCATCTCGGCCCTGACCAGGGTGGAGATGTGCTGGGTCGCGTCGCCGACCAGCCGGCCGATCGACTGGTCGCCGGGGATGTCGGAAGCGGAGGACAGCGGGAGGTAAGGCACGGCCCCCACGCCGTCGGGGCCGGTGCGTTCGTGCTTGGGGCTGCTCACCGGGTCATCGTGCCATGTGTCCCTTTACCGGGCGCGGCGGAGTCACCGTGTGTCGGGGAATCGCGCGTGAACCTTGCTACGACGGAGTAGCAAGGCCGCCGCCAGGAGGGACGCCGTCGCCGACGCGATCAGCACCGCGGCCTTCGCCAGCTCACTGGTGCCGTCCGGCAGCGACAGCTCCGCGATCAGCAGGCTCACGGTGAAGCCGACCCCGCCGAGCACGGACAACGCGGCCAGGTCCCGCCAGCCCATCCCGCGTGGCTTCTCCGCCAGGCGCAGCTTCACGGCGAGCAGGCTGGCCCCGAGGATGCCGACGACCTTGCCGATCAGGAGCCCGGCGAGGACCGCGAGCGGCAACGCCGTGGTGAACACCGCGCCGAGCGCGTCGGCGTTGATCGAGATCCCGGCCGCGAACAGCGCGAAAACCGGCACCGCGACGGCCGCCGACCACGGCTGGAGCCGGTGCTCGAGCCGCAGCGCGGGCGCCTCCTCCTCACCCTCGTCGGCCCGGACGCGGGTGAGCAGGCCCAGTGCGACGCCGGCGATCGTGGCGTGGATGCCCGCCGAGTGCACCGCGACCCAGGTGACCAGCGTCAGGGGGACGTACAGCCACGGCGTCCGGACCCGGCGGTGCTGCAGGAACGCGTACAGCGCGAGCGCGGCGACGGCGACGGCCACCGCGACCAGGTCGAAGCCCGACGTGAACAGCACGGCGATGACGACGATCGCGCCGAGGTCGTCCACCACGGCCAGGGAAAGCAGGAAGACGCGGGCGCTCGAGGGCAGGTTGGACGCCGTCAGCGCCAGCACGCCGAGGGCGAACGCGATGTCCGTGGCGACGGGGATCGCCCAGGCCCGCTCGATCCCCGGCGTCCCCCAGCCGACGCCCAGGGCGACGAGCGCGGGCACGACCATGCCGCCGATCGCGGCGACGACCGGCAGGACCGCCTGCTTGAGCCGGGACAGCTCGCCGATGACGAGTTCGCGCTTGAGCTCCAGCCCGGCGACGAAGAAGAACAGGGCGAGCAGGCCGTCCTTCGCCCAGTCGCCGATCGTCAGGTTCAGGTGCAGGAACTCCGGGCCGAGCCGGAAGTCGCGCAACGCGTGGTAGCTGTCCCGCAACGGCGAATTGGCCCAGAGCAGCGCGACCGCCGTCGCGCCGAGCAGGATGAGGCCGCCGGTCGTCTCGGTGCGGAGGTAGCGGGCGAATTCGCTGAACGGGCGGGTCATCGGGGCGGCTCCAGGGGTCGCTGATCACTGTTGCCGACCAGGCTTCCCGGCGCACCTTCGGCCGAGTTTACCGGCTCTTTGTCACGCATTGTCATGACCGCCGCCACACGTCGTGCCGGTGGTGGGTCACGCGGTGGGCTCCTACCATGCCAATCGACAACGAAGTTCCCTGGAAAAAGGAAGTCGAGTTGTGAGCACCTCAACCGAGGTCCAGCAGGACACGAGGTTCTTCGGGCACCCACGAGGACTGGCGAACCTCTTCGGCGTCGAGATGTGGGAGCGGTTCTCCTACTACGGGATGCTCGGCATCCTGCCGATCTACCTGTACTACCGGGTCGAACAGGGTGGTCTGGGTCTCGCGCAGGAGTCCGCGCTCGGCATCGTCGGCGCGTACGGCGGCCTGGTGTACCTGTCGGCCGTCATCGGCGCGTGGGTGGCCGACCGCCTCCTCGGCTCCGAGCGGACGCTGTTCTACAGCGCCGTGCTGATCATGATCGGCCACCTCAGCCTGGCCCTGCTGCCGGGCCTGGCCGGCATCGGCGTCGGTCTCGTGTGCGTCGCGGTCGGCAGTGGCGGGCTGAAGTCCAACGCGACGGCGATCGTCGGCACGCTCTACGCCGAAGGCGACGAGCGGCGCGACGCGGGCTTCACGATCTTCTACATGGGCGTCAACCTCGGTGGTTTCGTCGGCCCGCTGCTGACCGGGCTGGCGCAGACCCAGGTCGGCTTCCACCTCGGGTTCGGCCTCGCGGCGATCGGGATGGCGCTCGGCCTGACCCAGTACACGTTCGGCCGCAAGAACCTCGGCGACAAGGCGAAGGAGGTCCCGAACCCGCTGCCGGCGTCCCGGCGCGTGCTGGCGATCGGCGCCGCCGTCGTGCTGGTGGCCGCGGTCGTCGGGCTGGTCGTCACCGGCGTCGTCAACCCGGGGAACCTCGCCGACGTCGTCGTGTGGGTGGTCGGCGTGATCTCGGTGGTCTACTTCCTCGTCATCCTGACCAGCGGCAAGATCACCGGCGTCGAGCGCAGCCGGGTGTTCTCCTTCATCCCGATGTTCATCGCCAGCGCGGTGTTCTTCTCGCTGTACCAGCAGCAGTTCACGGTCGTCGCGGCCTACACCGACCAGCGGCTGAACCGGAACCTGTTCGGCTGGGAGATGCCGGTGTCCTGGGTCAACTCGATCAACCCGGTGTTCATCATCGTCTTCGCCCCGATCCTCGCGGCGCTGTGGACGAAGCTCGGCGAGCGGCAGCCGTCGACGCCGATGAAGTTCGTCCTCGGCACGGTGCTGATGGGCGCGGCGTTCCTGCTGTTCCTGCCGATGGTGGGCAGCGGCAAGAACGCGAGCCCGATTCTGGCGATGGTCGGCATCCTGTTCGTGTTCACGATCGCCGAGCTGTGCCTCTCACCGGTCGGGCTGTCGCTGTCGACGAAGCTCGCGCCGGCGGCGTTCCGGACGCAGATGGTGGCGCTGAACTTCCTGTCGATCTCGTTCGGCACGGCGATGTCCGGCAAGCTCGCCGAGTACTACTCGGTCGACGACGAAGCGCCGTACTTCAGCACGGTCGGCTTGGTCGCCATCGGTGTCGGCGTGCTGCTGTTCCTGGGCATCCCCTTCATCCGCAAGCTGATGAAGGGCGTGCACTGAGTCAGCCGACGGTGACTCCGAAGATCACTCCGACGAAGTAGGTCACGACCATGGTGAGGGCGCCGACGCCGACGTTCCGGAGGATCGCGCGCCCCACGTTCGCGTCGCCGAGCCTCGCGCTGACCCACCCGGTCAGCGTGAGGCCGACGACGACCGCGGCCGCGCACGCCCACACCCGCAGGGAGACGCCGGCCCACGCGATGGACAAGATCGGCAGCAGCGCGCCGATCGAGAACGCGACGAGCGACGCCCACGCGGCCTGCCACGGGCTGGTGAGGTTGTCCGGGTCGATGCCGAGCTCGGCCTCCGCGTGCGCCTGCAGGGCGTCCTTTTCGGTCAGTTCGCGGGCGACCTGCCTCGCCAGCTCCGGCGAGAGGCCCTTGTCCTCGTAGATTTCGGCGAGCTCGCGCTCCTCGGCCTCCGGCATCATCTTGAGTTCCTGCTTTTCGAGCCGGAGCAAGGCCTGTTCGGTGTCGCGCTGGGTGCTCACGGAAACGTATTCCCCGCCGGCCATGGAAAAAGCGCCGGCGACGAGCCCGGCGATTCCCGCGGTCAGGATCGTGGTGCTTTCCGTGGTCGCCCCGGCCACGCCGACGACGATCCCGGCCACGGACACGATGCCGTCGTTCGCCCCCAGCACCCCGGCCCGCAGCCAGTTCAGCTTCCCGCCCACGCCCTGGTGCGGTTCGTGAGCGTGTTCCACGGCGTCACCGTCGATCGTTTCGGTCACCGGACCAGTGAAACACGGAAGCGGAATCGTGGCGAGACGCGGTCTTTTGTCAGGTGCGCCTAAATAACGGCTGCCTTACCTAAGTGGTCCTGTGTGGACTCTCAGCCGGGCTGGGTCATGATGGCGGCATGGAAGAGCAGGTGTGGCACCAGCTGGTCACGGTGGAGGGCCTGCCGCTACTCGGCGGCGAGGGCCGGTTCCGGCTGCTGGAGCAGACGGCGAGCGGCCTCGCGTATTTGATCCACTACCCGGCCGGGGTGTCGTCGCCTCCGCACGCGCACGACCACGACTCGATCGTCTACGTCCTGTCGGGCCGCTTGCGCGGGACGGTGGACGGTGTCGATGCCGTCCTCGAGCCGGGCGATTCGGCCGTGCACCCGCGCGAGGTGACCCACCAGGTCGAGGCCCTGACGGACTCGATGTGGGTGGAGTTCAAATCACCCCTGCCGGGCCGCCCACCGATCGCCTGAGCCGACCCTCCAGGTACGCGAGCCGACTCCCTGGGTACGCGAACCGGCCCTCCGGGTACGCGAGCCGACCCCGGGAAAGCGGAAACGCCCGGCCCCGCCGATGCGGAACCGGGCGCTTCCCGGAGTAAAGCCTCAGGCGTCCAGTTCGGCGAGGGCCTGCTTGGCCTTCTCGAGCTCGGCCTCCAGCGCCGCGACCTTCGCCGCCTGCGCCTCGCGGGCCTGGTTGATCACCTCGTCGATCGGGCCCGACAGGTCCGCGTGCAGCTCCTTGGCCGCGCGCGACACCGCCGCCGCCGGGATTTCGAGGCCCTTCGCGACCCACTTCGAGCCGTTCTTCAGTTCGGCCTGCCACTCGCCGTCGGCGGTGCCGGTGACCGTCAGGGTCAGCTCGACCGTGCGGGTCTTCTTCGCCGTCGACGCCGTCGCCGCACCCTTCGGGCGGCCGCGCTTCGGCTTGGGGGCCTCTTCCTCGGCGGGCGAAGCGTCGCCCTCAGAGGGGGAGGCCGGGGACGCGGACTCGGTGACGGTCGCCTCGTCGGCGGAAACCTCCGGAGTCGAAGCCGGAGCCTCGGTCGGAGCCGAAGCCGTTTCCTCGTCGTGCGTCAGGACATCCACGGTCATCGTCGTGTCGTCTCCTTGCCCGGGAAGTGGGTGTGGTTCGCGGCACAGCGTAGAACATGCGTTCGAGCCGCGCCACGCGGGGTGTCATGGCAGAGCCCTCCCGGCGCGAAGCCGGAAGGGCTCTGACTCCAGGAGACGCTAGCTCACTCCTCCGACTTGCCCGACTTCAGGCCCGACGAGATCAGGTCCATCACCGACGAGTCGGCCAGCGTGGTGACGTCGCCGACCTGCCGGTTCTCGGCGACATCGCGCAGCAGGCGGCGCATGATCTTGCCCGAACGCGTCTTCGGCAGCTCCGGCACGACCATGATCTGCCGCGGCTTCGCGATCGGCCCGATCTCCTTCGCGACGTGGTTCCGCAGCGCCTGGATGGCCTCCTCGCCACCGTCGACGGCGTTGCCGCGCAGGATCACGAACGCGACGATGCCCTGGCCGGTCGTCGGGTCGGTCGCGCCGACGACCGCGGCCTCGGCCACCGTCGGGTGCGAGACCAGCGCCGACTCGACCTCGGTCGTCGAGATGCGGTGGCCGGACACGTTCATCACGTCGTCGACGCGGCCCAGTAGCCAGATGTCGCCGTCGTTGTCGTACTTCGCGCCATCGCCGGCGAAGTAGAAGCCCTGGTCCTTGAAGCGCGACCAGTAGGTGTCCTTGAAGCGCTCTTCGTCGCCCCAGACCCCGCGCAGCATCGACGGCCACGGCTTGTCGAGCACGAGGTACCCGCCACCGCCGGGCCCGACCTCGGCACCGGTGTCGTCGACGACCTTCGCGGAGATGCCCGGCAGCGCCTTCTGCGCCGAGCCCGGCTTCGTCGAGGTGACGCCCGGCAGCGGCGAGATCATGATCGCGCCGGTCTCGGTCTGCCACCACGTGTCGACGATCGGGGTCCGCCCGGCGCCGATGTTCTCGCGGTACCAGATCCACGCCTCGGGGTTGATCGGCTCGCCGACCGAGCCCAGCACCCGCAGCGACGACAGGTCGTACTTCTCCGGGATTTCCGCGCCCCACTTCATGAACGTGCGGATCAGCGTCGGGGCCGTGTAGTAGAGGGAGACCTTGTACTTCTGGATGATCTCCCAGTGCCGCCCCTCGTGCGGGGTGTTCGGCGTGCCTTCGTAGACGACCTGCGTGACGCGGTTCGCGAGCGGGCCGTAGACGATGTAGCTGTGGCCGGTGATCCAGCCGATGTCGGCGGTGCACCAGTAGACGTCTTCGCCGGGCTTGTGGTCGAAGACGTTGTGGTGCGTGTACGCCGTCTGCGTCAGGTAGCCGCCGGAGGTGTGCAGGATGCCCTTCGGCTTCCCGGTCGTGCCGGACGTGTAGAGGATGAAGAGCGGGTGCTCGCTGTCGAACGCTTCGGGAGTGTGCTCTTCGGACTGTCCGTCGACGAGCTCGTGCCACCAGAGGTCCCGGCCGTCGGTCCAGGGCACCTCGCCCTCGAGCTTCTCGCCCGTGCGCTTCACGACGATGACCTTCTCGACGGTCTCGGCGCCTTCGAGCGCTTCGTCGACGTTGGCCTTCATCGGCGCGGCCTTGCCGCGGCGGAACTGGCCGTCGGAGGTGATGACGACCTTCGCGGCGGCGTCGTCGACGCGGGCCCGCAGCGCCGTCGGGGAGAAGCCGCCGAAGACGACGTTGTGCAGCGCGCCGATCCGCGCGCACGCGAGCATCGCGAAGATGGCCTCGGGCACCATCTGCAGCTGGATCGCCACGACGTCGCCGGCGGTGACGCCCAGCGACGCGAGTGCGTTGGCGGCCTTGGAAACCTCGGTCTTCAGCTCGGCGTAGGTGATGTCCCGGGTGTCACCCGGCTCGCCGACCCAGTGGATCGCGACCTGCTCGCCGTGGCCGGACTCGACGTGCCGGTCGACGCAGTTGTAGGCGACGTTCAGCTTGCCGCCGACGAACCACTTCGCGAACGGTGCATTGGTCCAGTCCAGTACCGTGGTCCACTTCGTGTCCCACGTGAGCCGCTCGGCCTGCTTCGCCCAGAACGCTTCGCGATCGGCGTCGGCCTCGGCGTAGAGGTCGGCCTTCGCGTTGGCCTGGCCAGCGAATTCGTCGCTGGGCGGGAAGGTGCGGCTCTCGGTGAGCAGGTTGTCCAGGGCGGGGGACTGCTCGGTCATGGTTGCAAGGCCTCCTGTAGTGCGCCGACATGACGGCTAGCGGCACGCTAGCGACGTTAGTCCGCCTTGTAAAAGGTTGCACCCACGCGGCCCGGCCGGTTCACCGCGCCCAGCGAGACCCGGTGACTAAGCGTTCGTTCAGCCGGGCCTTCGCAGCCGGCCACTCCGGCGCCAGCATCGAATAGAGGACGGTGTCGCGCGACGAGCCGTCCGGCCGGATCCGGTGCGCCCGCAGCACGCCTTCGCGAAGCGCGCCAAGCCGTTCGATGGCGCGTTGCGAGCGGAGGTTGCGGATGTCGGTCTCCCACGCGACCCGTTGCGCGCCAAGGGTTTCGAACGCGTGCTGGAGGAGCAGCAGCTTCGACTCGGTGTTCAGCCCGGTGCGCTGCCAGTCCGCGCCGATCCACGTGTGCCCGATCGACAGGATCCGGTGCTTCTCGACGACCTGGTAGTACGACGTCGTCCCGGCGACGCGGCCGGAGGCGACGTCGATCTGCGCGAAGGGCCGGCGGTCGGGGTCGGCGAGCGCCTGCTCGACCATCCGCTCGGCGGCGGGAAGATCCCCCGGCTGACGGATGCTCAGCCACGCCCAGATGCCCGGGTCGGTGCCGGCCTCGAACAGGCCCTTGGCGTGCTCGGGTGTCAGGGGCTCCAGGCGGACGTGCTCGCCGGAGAGGGTCGGTCGCGTGGTCCAGTCGCTCACATGCCCACCGTAAGTCGGCCAGTGGCCGCTCAGGATAGCCAATTTCTGATCATTTTCAGAGACCACTTGCGGGTTGCCTATGCTCGGCGGACCACCACGGAAGGGCGGGCTCGATGGCCGAAGAGCGAGAAGAGCTGAGCTGGGAGCTGTTCGGCACGGCGAGCCGTGAACTGGCTCACACCATCGCCGAAGACGGCTTCGCGCCGGACCTCATCCTCTCGATCGCGCGCGGCGGGCTGTTTGTCGCCGGCGCGCTCGGCTACGCGCTCGACGTGAAGAACCTGCACGTCATGAACGTCGAGTTCTACACCGGCGTCGACCAGCGCCTCGACTTGCCGGTGATGCTGCCGCCGGTGCCCAACGTCGTGGACCTCACGAGCAAGAAGGTGCTGATCGCCGACGACGTCGCCGACACCGGCGCCACGCTGAAGCTGGTCCGCGACTACTGCCTCGAGCACGTCGCCGAAGTGCGCTCGGCCGTCATCTACGAGAAGCCGCACTCGACGGTCAAGTGCGAGTACGTCTGGCGGCGCACCGGCAAGTGGATCAACTTCCCGTGGTCGGTGCTGCCGCCCGTGGTCACCCGCGAAGGACAGGTGCTCGACGCATGACCGACCCGCTGAAGCCCCTCCTCGACCTCGAAGGCGTCGCGGCGGCGGCGAAGTCCGCGCAGGACGCGGTGTTCGCGGTCCACCGCCTCCCGGCGAACCTCCGCGGCGGCGCGGCGACGGCGGCCGAAGCGTCCGTGCGGGCCGCCCGCGCGTCGGCCGGCATCGAAGGCGCCAACCCGGAGCTGCCCGCCGACGGGGCGGTCGACGACCCCGTTCTCGCCGGCGCGCTGCGCGTCGCGGAGACCCTCGAGTCGCTGCTGCCGACGTGGCGCCGCGCGCCGCTGCAGGCGTTGGCGCGGCTGCACGTCCTGGCCGCGGCGGACCTCGTCGACGACCTGGACGCGTTGGGCCGCCCCCATTCCGGCGGGGGCCGGCTCGAACTGCTCGCCCAGCTGGTGACCGGAGCGACGTCGGTGCCGGGCCCGGTCCTGACCGCGGTCGTGCACGGCGAACTGCTGGCGCTCAAGCCGTTCGGCAGCGCGGACGGCGTCGTCGCGCGCGCGGCCGCCCGGCTGACGATGGTCGCGACCGGCCTCGACCCGAAATCGTTGAGCGTGCCCGAAGTGGCGTTCTTCCGCCGGGTGCCGCGTTACCTCGAAGCGGCCGAGGGCTTCGCGAGCGGGACGCCCGATGGCGTCCGCGCGTGGCTGCTCTTCTGCTGCGAAGCGTTCGAAGCCGGTGCACGCGAAGCGAAGAGCATCTCGGACGCCGCTTCTTAGCCGGACAGCTTCGCCGACCACTTCTCTTCGATGCGCCCGAACCGCCACACCGCCAGCGCGACGACCCACGTCAGCACGAACAACCCGACGATCCCGAAGCCGACGTAGTCCAGGTTCACCGACGCGATCGCGGCCAGCGGCCCGCTCGTGATGGCCAGCTTCTCGGCGAGGATCGACACCAGCTCGATGGTCCCGATGAGCAGCGCCACCGCGACCGACAGCGCGGTCACCGTGATGTTGTAGAAGATCTTGCGCACCGGCTTCGCGAACGCCCAGCCGTAGGCGAAGTTCATGAAGCAGCCGTCCACGGTGTCGAACAGGGTCATCCCGGCGGCGAACAGGATCGGCAGCACCAGGATCGCGTACCAGGGCAGCGCGAACGTCGCGGCGCCCGCGGCCAGCACGAGCAGCCCGATTTCGGTCGCGGTGTCGAAGCCCAGCCCGAACAGCAGCCCGACCGGGTAGATGTGCCACGGCTTGCGCACGGCCTTCGTCGCCCCGCGCAGCAGCCGGTTCAGCAGGCCGCGGTTGTCCAGCTGGTGCTCCAGAGCGGCCTCGTCGAACTCGCCCCGGCGCATCTGCCGGAAGACCCGCAGGATCCCGACGAGCACCACGAGGTTCAGGATCGCGATCACGTACAGGAACACGCCGGACACCGACGTCCCGATCACGCCGGTGGCCTGGTGCAACGCCGACGAACCGTCCTCGACCTGCCCGGCCAGCGCGCGGACGCCGAGGGACAGCAGCAGGCACAGCGCGAAGACGATCGTCGAGTGCCCGAGCGAGAACCAGAACCCGACCGACAGCGGCCGTCGGCCGTCGGCCATCAGCTTGCGCGTCGTGTTGTCGATCGCGGCGATGTGGTCGGCGTCGAACGCGTGCCGCATGCCGAGCGTGAACGCCGTGACACCCAGCCCGATCCCGAACACGCCGGACGCGCCCAGCGCGTAGTGGTGCGGCGCGACGAACGCCGTGAGCACGCCCCAGCCCACGACGTTCAGCAGCAGGATGAACCCCGCCATCCCGCCGATCGACATCCACTCGCGCCGCGAAAGCCCGCGCCGCGAGTCCTCCGTCTCGACCGCCATCGCGCACCCGCCTTCCCTCTCATCTGAGAGGTTAGACAGGTGAACAGATGAGAAGCTAGCTCGCTCGCACCCGAAGTGTGTCCAACGCCTTCCGCACGTGCCCGCCCGACGCGTGCAAAGCCTTCGCGGCGCTCTTGACGTCCTCACCGGACAGCAAGTGCACCAGCGCCACCTTGAGGTCGCCCCCGGCCTCGGTGAGCGCGTCCGAGCAGTCCGCCATCGTCATCCCGGTGGCTTCCTGCAGGATCCGGATGGTCCGGCCGCGCAGCTTCGCGTTCGTCGCCCGCATGCTGACCATCAGGTTGGAGTAGGTCCGGCCCAGCTTGATCATCGTCGCGGTGGAGAACGACGTGAGGATCATCTTCTGCGCCGTGCCCGCCTTCATCCGGGTCGAGCCGGCGATCGCCTCCGGCCCGGTGTCGACGGCGATGAGCACGTCCACCCCGGCCGGCTTCGCGGCCTTGGCGTTGCCCGAGACCAGCCCGGTCCGGGCGCCCTGGCGCGACGCCGCGGCCAGCGCACCCAGCACGTACGGCGTCCTGCCCGACGCCGTCAGCCCCAGCACGAAGTCGCCCGGCTGCACCATTGCGGCCATCTCGGCGGCCCCGGCCGCCGAGTCGTCCTCCGCGTTTTCGACGGCCTGGCGCAGCGCGCGCTCGCCGCCGGCGTGGTGCGCGATGAACCAGTCGCCCGGCACGTTGAACGTCGGCACCAGCTCGGCCGCGTCCAAGGTGGCCAGCCGCCCGGACGTGCCCGCGCCGACGTAGTGCACCCGGCCCCCGGCCCGCAGGGCGTCCACCGCGTAGTCCACCGCGTGCGCCACCTGGGGCAGCACCGCGGCGACGGCACCGGGGACCGTGCGGTCCTCGGCGTTGATCGCGCCCAGGATCCCCGCGGTGGACATCAGGTCGATGTCCTTGGTGCGGGGATTGCGGGTCTCGGTCGGCGAATCGACGTGCACCGCCTGCACGGGGACGGTCATCATGCGCCTCACTTTTTCTCCGGGCATTACTTGCCGGTTTCCCGCGGACGGCGACGACCGTCCGGCCTGACCCCCAAGCGGTGTGATCCGACCGCGTCCCTCGTCGCGTCCAGCGCGTTGACCGAGGCGTCCATGTGCCGCTGCGCGACCCCGATGAACAGGCAGTCGATGACGGTGAGCTGGGCGATCCGGCTCGCCGTCGCTCCGGAACGGAACGTGGTTTCCCGCGCCGCGGTCGTCAAAACGTGGTCGGAGACCTCGGTGATGGGGGAACGCGGGAAGTTCGTCACGGCGATGGTGCTGGCGCCGTGCTCGCGCGCCACGCGCAGCGCCTCGACGGTGTCGGTGGTCGCGCCGGTGTGCGAGACGCCGATCGCGACGTCACCGGGGCTCAGCACCGCGGCCGAGGTGAGCATGATGTGCGTGTCCGACCACGCGAAGCACACACGGCCGATGCGGTGCAGCTTCTGCTGCAGGTCGGCGGCGACGAAGGCGCTGGCGCCCACGCCGTAGACGTCCACGCGGCCGGCGTTCGCGACGACCTGGATCACGCGCTCCAGCGTGGCGACGTCGAGCTGGTCGGCCGTCTCCTCGACGGCCCGCGCGTCGGCGAAGCTGACCTTGCCGATCACGGCGGCCAGGTCGTCCTCCGGACCGATCTCGCCGCCGAGGTTGCGCGTGGTGCGCGCCTCGGTGCGCGCGGTGTCCGCGGCCAGCGCGATGCGCAGCTGCGGGTACCCGCCGACGCCGACGGCCTTGCAGAACCGGGTCACCGTGGTCTCGCTCGTGTTGGCGGCCAGGGCCACCTCGGTGATGCTGCGCCGCGCGACGTGCGCGGGGTCTTCCAGCACCACCTTGGCCACGCGCTGCTCGGCGCGGGCCAGGCCAGGGAGCAGCGACCGGATCCGCACCAGCGGGCTGGAGTCGGCGTCCCGTCCGGCCGTCTGGACCGATACGGGCTCGGACGGTACCGGGCCGGTTACGGATTCGGTATCACTCATCGTCGGAAAGTTACTAACCGTTGGCATCTGTGACAAGGCTACCCACACCCTTCGGTCGGTTCGCAACCCGTCCGTGTCTGCGGATCTGGATTTGCGATTAATCACTGACCAGAAAGTCGCCAACCAGGTCGCCCTTGTTAACGAGGTCAAGCTAACGACTTGGCAACTTAGTGTCGCGGTGCAAGCGGCAAGAAGACGGTAAATTCGGCCTCTTGGTCGACGTTCGGCGATCGATCGGTCACCGAGAGGTCAACTGCCAACCCTCTGCAATGAATATCGAGGGGTCATGTTCACCGTCGAGGAGTGATCGGCCGCTCTCGGTGACTTTCACACTGTCCACCGAAACTCCTCGTCCCGTGTAACTCGGGTCGGTGCTGTAACGCCAGCGGAGGCTCACCGACGCGCCCTGCGGCAGCGTCCCCACCGCCCGCCACCAGGCGCGGTGCCCGTGCCCGGAGAGCGACGTGACGGTTCCGGAGGGTGCCCCCGGTCCGGAAACCGACAAGGCGATCGGTTGCCAGTTAACGCCGTCGGTGCTGGCCTGCAGCTGAAGTGGATCACCGCTGCCCTCGGTGTCCACGAAAGCAGCGAACGAGACCCGCGCTTGATCACTATGCGTGGTAAATGCCCGGGTGCTGAGCGTAGCTACGGCGGCGTTACCCAGCGTGCTCGCCCAGGCGTCCTTCCCGGCCACCGGCCGCACCGCCATGGCCCTGGCCAGCGACGTCGCCCAGACCTGGCGGGCGGTGTTGATCGAGCCCCAGTTCCGGGTCGGGTGCACCCGGTTCGTCAGCAGGATCGCGACCGACCGGGACTCCGGGTCGATGACCAGCGTCGTTCCGGTGTAACCGGTGTGCCCGGCGGTGACCGGCGACGCCAGCGCGCCCATGTACCAGGGCTGGTCGAGCTCGAAGCCGAGGCCGTGCGCGTCGTCCGGGAACTGCTGGTTGTAGTTCGTCAGCATCTGCCGGACGGTCTCTTCGCGGAGGATCCGGTGCCCGCGGTAGCTGCCGCCGTTGAGGATCGCCTGGGCGAGGGCGGCCATGTCGCTCGCGGTGCTGAACACGCCCGCGTGCCCGGCGACGCCGCCGAGCGACCACGCGTTCTCGTCGTGCACGCTGCCGCGCACCATCCCGCGCGGCGGGTTCGCCTCGAACTCCGTCGCGGCGATCCGGCTCAGCTTCGCCGCGGGCGGGTTGTACCCGGTGTCGGTCATGCCGAGTGGGGCGGTGATCCGGTCGTGGACGACCTTGTCGAGGGACTGCCCGGTCAGCTTCTCGACGATGAAGCCGAGCGTCAGCAGGTTGATGTCCGAGTAGAGGTACGTCGTCCCCGGCTTGTTCTTCAGCGGGCTGTCGAGCACGGCCTGCCGGCGCGAGGGGATGTCGGGGTAGCCCGCCCAGAGCGACGGGATGGGGTCGGCGTCGAAGCCCGAGGTGTGCGTGAGCAGCATCTTGACCGTGATGGCGGCCTTGTCGCCGGTGGCGAACTCCGGGAAGAAGCGGCTCACCGGGGTGTCGATGGTGAACTGCCCGCGCTCGACGAGCTGGAGCACCGCGATCGAGGTGAACAGCTTCGAGATCGAAGCCATGTCGAAGATCGTGTCGTTCTTCATGGGGACCTGCTGGTCCGCGGGCAGCTCGGTGCCCGTGGCGTCGGCGTACCGCAGCGCGCCGCCGACCGCGTACCGGTCGACGACCACGCCATCATGCGCGAGCAGGCCGACCGCCCCGGAGAAGTGCGGGTGCCCCGAAGCGTCCGGCTTCGTCCAGCTCGCCAGGAAGTCCTCGGCCGCCTTGATCGGCGCCGGGTCGAGCCCGGCGTCCTGCGGCCGCCCGTCGCGCAGCGTCGTCCACAGCGGGGCGAACCCGTGCTGCGGCCGGTCGAAGCGGCCGGCCGCCGGATCGTGGCTGGTGATGGCGCTGGCTCCCGAGTCCGACACGGTCAACGTGGTCAGGGCGACCAGCACTCCGGTGGCCGCGACGAGGACCTTCCTAGCACGCACGAGTCTCCCCCTCAGCGGTAGAGCAGGTAGTGGCGCCGTCTCCGCTCGAACTCGGCCAGCTCGGCCCGCCAGGCGCCGGTGACCTCGTCGACGCCCGCGCCGGCGTCGACCATGGTCCGGAGCCGGTCGGACCCGGACAGCTTGTCGATGTAGTTGTCGGGACGCCAGGCGAACACGTCCGGGTGCAAGGCCTTGGCCGTGACGAGCATGGCGACGGCGGTGCGGATCGCGTCGAAGGCCCGCGGGTCGCTGACGCTCAGCTGCACGCCGCCGCACGTCTGGTTGACGAACTTGCTGAACGTGGGGACGAAGTAGGTCTCGCGGAACCGCGCGCCGGGCAGGGCGAGGTCCTCGAGCTTCTCGCGCCAGCGCCAGTCGAGCCCGGGAGCGCCGATGATCTCGAACGGCCGGGTGGTGCCCCGACCCTCGGAAAACACCGTGCCTTCGAACATCCCGGTGCCCGGGTAGACGAGCGCCGTGTCCGGTGTCGGCATGTTGGGGCTCGGCAGCACCCAGTTCAGCCCGGTCTGCGCGAAGAGCGTGTCGCGCTGCCAGCCGCGTACCTGGACGACGTCGAGGTGCTGGAGCCGGACCCCTTCGCCGGGCAGGAACTCCTCGGCGAAGAAGCGCGCGAGCTCGCCGGCGGTCATGCCGTGCTGCTGGACGATCGGCTTCTTGCCGATCCCCGAAGCGAACTTCGGGTCGAGCAGCGGGCCGGCCGCCCGGCCGCCGATCGGGTTCGGCCGGTCGAGCACGACGAGGGCCGCGTTCGTCTTCGCGGCGGCCACCATCGCGGTGTAGAGCGACCAGATGTAGGTGTAGAAGCGCGCGCCGACGTCGGCGATGTCGAACACGACGGTGTCGACGCCGGCCTTGATGAACAGCGAAGCGAGCTTCGTCGCGTCGACGCCGTACGCGTCGTACACCGGGACGCCCGTGCGGGGGTCGGTGTAGTCGCCTTCGGAACCACCGGCCTGCGCGCTGCCGCGGAAGCCGTGTTCGGGGCCGAAGGCCGCCACCGGTTTCACGCCGGCGGCCACCATCGAGTCGACGATGTGGTCGCCGCCCAGCAGGACGCCGGTCGGGTTCGAGAGCACGCCGAGCTTGCGGCCCTGGAGGGGACGCCAGCCCTGCGCGGCCAGCTGCTCGGCGCCGGTGAGGACGCGCCCACGCCCCTGCTCGGCCTGCTCGGCCTGTGCGGCTCGTTCGGGCTCGGCTCCCGCGACGGCCGAACCGCCCGCCAGGACCGGGACCGCCAGCGCGCTCGCGCCCAGGAAGTGGCGCCGGTTGAGCGTCACCAGGTCAGCCCGTGGCCGAACGGGTACTTCACGGTCTGCATGTCGGCCCCCGCGGGGATGTCGACCGGCAGCTTCCCGACCGGCTTCGTCTCGCCGAGGATCACCTTGGCCAGCGCCTCCAGGGTCGGCGTGATGTAGCCGTAGGTGGCCAGCCAGGTCCGGACGGTGCTCGGGTAGCCCGCGTCGTACGGGATCTGCGCGGCGACCGCGACCACCGGCTTCCCGGTGGCCTGCAGCGCGTCGAGCAGCTTCGTCTGCAGCGGGTAGGTGGCGATGTTGTTGGTCAGGACGACGACGAGGTCGGCGGTCTGGGCCTTGGCGACGGCCTGCGCGATCTGGGCGTCCGTCGGGACCTGGCCGGTTTGGTAGGCCGTCGCGGCCGTGCCGTGGGCGGTCAGCTTCTGCGCCAGTGTCGCCGTCGTGGACACGCCCCAGCCGGTGACCAGCGTCGTCGCGGGCTTCTGCTTCAGGGGCAGGAGACCGGCGTCGTTCGCGATGGCCGTGATGCCGCGGTCGGCGATGTCCTGCGCGGTCGCGAGGCTCGGCGGGATGCCGACGGTCTTCATCACCCGGCCGGTGTCGACGAACGGCGCGAAGAGGATGCCGCGCAGGAACTTGAGCTTGAGCACGCGCAGCACGCTCTGGTCGATCCGCCGCATCGGGATGTCACCGGACTTGACGGCCGCGATGACCGAGTCGATGGCGAGTTCGAGGTGCACCGGCATGAGCAGCTGGTCGACGCCCGCCTTGAGCGCGAGCACCGGGATCTCGGCGTCGCCGTGCAGCTTGCGCACGCCTTCCATCTCGAGGGAGTCGGTGATCACGACGCCGTTGTAGCCGAGTTCGTTGCGCAGCCGGCCGGTGATGATCGGCTGCGACAGCGTCGCGGGTTCGAGCGAGGGGTCGAGGCTGGGGAACTGGATGTGCGCGCTCATGATCGAGTCGACGCCGGCCGCGATCGCGGCCTTGAACGGCGGCACGTCGGTGGCCCGCCACTGCGCCTCGGTGCTGTCGATCCGCGGCAGCCCGGTGTGGCTGTCGGTCGGCGCGGCACCGTGCCCGGGGAAGTGCTTGGCCGTCGCCGCGACGGTGTTCGTCGGGAAGCCGGAGTCCTGGAAGCCCTTGATCTCGGCCCGGACGAAGTCGCCGGCCAGACCGGGCTGCCCGGAGAAGGACCGGACGCCGATGACCGGGTTGACCGGGTTGGAGTTGACGTCCGAATCGGGCGCGAAGTCCTGGTTGATCCCGACGGCCCGCAGTTCGCGGCCGAGGATGGTCGCCGCCTGCGTCGCGCGCTTCGTGTCCCGCCCGGCGGAGATGGCCATGGCGTTCGGGAACTCGGTGGCCGGCGCGCCCATCCGCGTGACCGTGCCGCCCTCCTGGTCGGCGGCGATCTGCAGCGGGATGTGCGCCCCGCTCCTGACGGCGGCCTGCTGGAGGCCGTTGGACAGCTTCGCGACCTGCACGGGGTCGTCGAAGTTGTCGCGCGTGTCGTTGTTGAAGTAGATGACCCCGCCGAGGTGGTACTTCTCGACGACCTGCGCGGGGGTGTCGACGCCGAAGTCGGTCTGGTTCTTCGGGTTGACCTCGTCGGCGGTCTTGCCGTTCACCCAGGTGACGAACAGCTGCCCGACCTTCTGCTCGAGCGTCAGCCCGCGCAACGCCTGGGTCGCCGCGGCCTCGGCCTGCGCGTCCGCGCTCACCCGCGGTGCGCTCGCCGCGGTCGCGACACCCACACCGGTGAAGGCGAGCACCCCCGCGACGGGCAGGGCGAGCGCATGGAACCTCCGATTTCGGGTCGTCACGACTCAGCCTCCCAGAAAGTAGCGGGCGCTCGGACGTCAGAAGTCCACTCAGAGGCGCCAATATCGGGAAGCTACTCACCAAATCCGGCGCTGTCCATCGACCGACCGCACGAACGCGCCAGTCGTACCCGGATCGGTAGGAAAGTCGCCGTCCGCAAGATGCACGCAGATCCGAACGGGTGCCCCACCCTCGCGTGTCGACCCTCCAGTCACGCGAGTCGACCCTTCAATCACGCGTGATGCCCCTTCAATCACGTGTGATGCCCCGCCAGACACGCGAGATGCCCGGGACGTACCCCCAAATAGACGAGGCGGCGCCCGTGGCCGAAGCCACGGGCGCCGCCTGCAAGCGCGAACCTCTCGGGCGACCAAGCGTGCAACTCTGGTCGTACCTACATGGACTCGGCGTGTGGCGTCCCACTACGCAGTCCCTAGACGACGAGCCTCCCGCGGCGCGCTGCGCGTGGGTACCCGGAGTCCGCGCACGGAGGTTTGCCGGGGTGGAACAGGCTTCTCTTCTACCTGTTCCCTGGCCGACCGAACGTCCGCACCTACTTTCTACGCCGTGAGCCCGGTCACTTCAAGTGCGCGGACGGGTGCACCGGTACAGAGGCTGGATCGGGTGACACCGGCACCCTGCGCGACGGACAATTCGGGGCTGGGCCAAGCAAAGTGACACTCGTACGGCCGTGTGGGTGGCAGGCGTCCCGTCAGCGGGACCGTCGGCGACGGTTGAGGCTGTACCAGGTCGCTCCGGCGGCCACCGCACCGACGCCGAGCGCCACCATCCCGGCCGACCGCGTCGGGATCCGGGTGCGCAGCGACATGGGCCGGTCGAAGGCCAGGATCGGCCAGCCGCGTTCGAGGGCCTCACGCCGCAGGAGCTTGTCCGGGTTGACCGCGTGCGGGTGCCCGACGACCTCGAGCAGCGGGATGTCGGTGCTCGAGTCGGTGTAGGCGAAGCACTCGGCGAGGTCGTAGCCGTGGGTCGCGGCGAGCTGCTTCGCGGCGACGGCCTTGTTGGCGCCGTAGCAGTAGAAGTCGACTTCGCCGGAGTAGCGGCCGTCGACGATCTGCATCCGCGTGGCGACGCTCCGGGTCGCGCCGAGCATCTCCGCCACCGGCGCGACGACCTCTTCGCCGGTCGCCGACAGCACGATCACGTCGTGCCCGTCCTCGCGGTGCCGCGCGATGAGCTCCGCCGCCTCCGCGTACACGAGCGGGTCGACGACGTCGTGCAGCGTCTCGCGGACGATCGCCGAAACCTGGGCGACGTCCCAGCCGGCGCACAGCGCGGAAACTTCGGCGCGCAGTCGCTCGGTTTTGTTCTCGTCGGCGCCCGCGAGCGAGAACACCAGCTGCGCGTAGGCGCTTCGCAACGCGGCGCGACGGTTGATCAGCCCTTCTTTGAGGAGGGGCTTGCTGAACGCCAGCGCGCTCGACGAAGCGATGATCGTCTTGTCCAGGTCGAAGAACGCGGCCACCGCGTGCTCCGGGCCCGGCTTCCGGATGCGCGACGGCGCGCTGCTCGGTTCGGCCACCCGCCCAGGATAGAAGCTTGATCGAGGCGCGTCCCGTTGATCCACCACACGCGCGTCGCGCCGGGCGGAAAATCCATGACAGACAGGCACTTCGGGCGCGCTGTGCCGTTACCGAACTGTGTGCCTCATCCGGCGCGCGATCCGGCGCCGGGCGGAGTTACAGTGAGGGAGTCCGGTGTCCAACCGGGCCGGTTCAGTCCGACCCCCCGGGGCTGAACCCACGGCGGCCCCCGTCCCTCCCCCCTGGCGGGGGCCGCCCTCTTACCTCCCGTTTGCCTTCCCGGTTTCCGTTGCCCCTGCTGGATTCCGGTTTTCGACGGCGACGCACGCGGCCTTCTTGCCTTCCGTTTACCTTCGTCAATTTCCTGTTGCGTGACGAAACGTGTTCGCGCTTGACGCGGAATCTTCTCGTGCGGAAATTCATGGCCATTTTCCGCCGCGGATGCGTCACGGGCGGCGGTCATCCTGCCACACGCCACCGGCCGAACCGGTCCGCGAGCGGGTCACGAGCGGCAGTTGTCCACAACACCCCGGTTGTCCACAGCCGGCCGCCCACCCCGTTGTGCCGCCCCACCCCCGCCCGCGACGGTGGAACACGGGCCACCCACGGCCCGCACCGACGACGGGGGAGGACCGCATGACGGGGGAACGACCGCTGGTGATCGCCGCGGACGAAACCGTGCTCGACGAGATACTGCGCGTGGCCGCGGTCGCGGGCTGCGAACTCGACCGCGCACCGGACCTGACGGCGGCGAGCGGGCACTGGGCCCGTGCGCCGCTGGTGGTCCTCGACGAAGAAGCCGTGCGGCATCCACCGGCACTGCCCCGGCGCGGCGGGATCCTCCTGGTGTGCAAGGGCAGTCCGGGACCGGCGACGTGGGAGCACGCCTTCCGCAGCGGCGTCGAGCGCGTGATCGCGTTGCCCGACGAAGAATCCGCGCTCGCCGGTGCGTTCGCCGACGTCGTCGAGACACCGGCGGAGCAACCCGGGCTGGTGCTCGGCGTGGTCGGCGGCCGGGGTGGCGCGGGGGCATCCGTCTTCGCGGCGACCCTCGCCCTGGCGGCCGACAGCGATCCGGGCGGCGCCCTGCTGCTGGACTGCGATCCGCTCAGCGGCGGCCTGGATGTGTTGCTGGGCTTGGAAAAGACGCCCGGAGCACGCTGGCCGGACGTGCACCTGAGCGGCCGGGTATCGGTGTCGTCGCTGGCCGCGAAGCTCCCGCAGCGGAGGCACCGCGGTGGCAGCCTCCCGGTGCTCGCGTCCGGCCCCGAAGGCGACGGCCCGGAGGTCGAGTCGTTGTCGGCGATCCTGTCCGCCGGTCGCCGCGCGGGCCGCACGGTGGTGTGCGACCTCCCGCGTGCCCTCGGCGAGGCGTCCGAGGAGGCGGTGCTGCGGGCCGACCTGGTGCTGCTGATGGTGCCGCTGGAGATCCGGGCGTGCCTGGCGGCGAAGAAGGTGCTGAACCGCCTTTCGAAGCTGACGGCCCGCATCGGCATGGTCACATGTGGACACTCGAAGGACCCGGCCGTCCGCACGGCCGCCCTGATCGGCCCACCCCTGATGGCCTCGATGCCCCCGGAGCGCGGCCTCTGGCACGCACTGGAGCGCGCCGAGTTCCCGACGAAACCAAAGGGCCCCCTGGCCAAAACGGCGGCCGAGATCCTGGCTATAGCCCGCCGCGAAGCCCAGGCGGCCGGCCGATGAGCCCCGCAGCCCACGACCTCCGCGCCACGAGCGCCCCGACCAGAGTGTCGGAGCTGCTGCTCCCGACGGTCCTGAGCTTGCTGACCCGAGCCCCGGCAAGCGCGGCGAGGTTTTCGACGCTGCTGCGCCCCCAACCGGAGCCGCGCGCATGCCCACTGCCGGGTATGCGAGTCATGGAATCGCCCAGCGAGCCGCCGGCCATCCATCAGCCCGCGCTACCGGCAGAGCAGGGGGAGTCGTGACAACCGCGTCGGCGGGGTCACCCGCGCCGCGGCGCGGGACGCTGGATCGGCGCTCGTCGCGGGGCACCCGCGTCACCGCATCGCGCGACCGCCCGCCGGCCACCTCGAGAACCCACCACCGAGCAAGGCGGGCGAACTCATGACCACCGACTTCGTCGACCGCGTCCGCAACCGCCTGGCCGGCGACCGCCGCCAGGCCGACCCGGTCGCCGTCGCGACCGCCGTCCGTGCCGAAGCCGGCGGCGTCCTCGGCCACGACGCGGTGCTCGACGCCGCCCGCCAAGCCCGCGACGAGTTCATCGGCGCCGGCCCGCTGGCCCCGCTCCTCGACGACCCGGCGACCACCGACGTCCTCGTCACCGGCCCGCACGAAGTCTGGACCGACGGCCCGCAAGGCCTGATCCGCAGCGGCATCCGTTTCAAGGACGAAGAATCCGTCCGCCGCCTGGCCCAGCGCCTCGCCCTCGCGGCCGGGCGCCGCCTCGACGACGCCCAGCCCTACGTCGACGGCTGGCTCCCCGGCGCCGGCCCGCACGGCCGCATCCGCGTGCACGCCGTCCTCCCGCCGATCGCGGCCGCCGGCACCTGCCTGTCCCTCCGCGTCTTGCGCCCGGCGACGCACGACCTCACCACGCTCGGCGAACTCGGCGCGTTCGACGAGGCCGGTGCCAGGCTCCTCCGCACCGTCGTCTCGAGGCGGATGGCGTTCCTCGTCACCGGCGGCACGGGCGCGGGCAAGACCACGCTCCTGGCCGCGCTGCTCGGCGCCGTCGATCCGGGCGAACGGATCGTCTGCGTCGAGGACGCCGGCGAGCTGCAGCCCGCCCACCCGCAGTTCGTCGGCCTCGTCGCCCGTCCGCCCAATGTGGAGGGTGCGGGCGCGGTCGGCCTGCCCGAGCTCGTCCGCCAGGCGCTGCGCATGCGTCCCGACCGGCTGGTGGTCGGCGAGGTCCGCGGCGCCGAGGTCGGCGCGCTGCTGACCGCGCTGAACACCGGTCACGACGGCGGCGCCTGCACCGTCCACGCGAACTCCCCGGCCGAGGTGCCCGCCCGCATCGAGGCACTGGCCGTGCTCGGTGGCCTCGGCCGCGACGCCGTGCACAGCCAGCTCGTCGCCGCGATCCGCGTGGTGCTGCACATGCGGCGCGAAGCAGACGGCCGCCGGCGCCTCGCCGAGGTCGGCGTGCTTCGCGCCCAACACGGCCGGGCCCGGGTCGTGCCGGTGTGGCGTGCGGGCCGGTGGACGGTCGACCGGCACCTGTTCGTGGCGTCGGGGGCGATCGCGTGCTGAGCCTCCTGCTGCCGAACCCTTTCCCGCACAACGGAAGGAGGCGGCGATGATCATCCCGTGGTTCCTGCTGTGCGCGGGCGCGGCCCTGGCGTGCTGGCCGGCGGCACCGAACCGGCTCCAGGTCATGATCGAGCCACCGGCCACCGTCCGGGTTCCCCAGGTGTGGCGCGCCGTCCGCTGGCTGCTCCCGGCCGCTCTCGCCGGGTTGCTCGCGGGAGCGGGAGGCGCGATCGCCGCCGGCGTGCTGACACTGGCGTGGAGCCAGGAGTGGCGAGCCCACCGCCGAGCCACGGCGGACCTGACGATGGCCGCGCACACCGCGACCGCATTGCGCACGATGGTCGCCGAGCTCCGATCCGGAGCCCACCCGATCAGGGCGGCGGAAGCAGCCGCCGACGTGGTCCCGGCCGTGGCGGGTGACCTCCGGGCCCTCGCGACGGCGGCCCAGCTCGACACCGAGGCGCCCACGTCGGCCTTACCGCAGCTGGCCGCGGCCTGGGCGCTGGCCAAACGCCATGGCCTCCCGATGGCCGACGTCCTCGACGCGACCCGCCGCGACGCCGAAGCCGGTCTGGCGTTCGGCCGCCGGATGCGCGCCAAGCTGGCCGGCCCGCGAGCGAGTGCGGCGGTGCTCACCGGACTGCCGGTGCTGTGCATGCTGCTCGGGCAGGCCATGGGCGCGGCTCCGCTGTCCGTGCTGACCGGCAGTACGCCGGGCCCGGCGCTGCTGGTCGCTGGGTGCGTCCTGCTCTGGGCGGGCACGGCCTGGTGCCGGGCCCTGACCGGACGGGTGCGGATCCGGTGACCGCGATCGCGCTCCTGCTCTTCGGCGGGGCATTGCTGAGCTGGCCGGACGAAGCCATCGTGCGGCGCTTCACGCGGCTGACCGACGGCACGAAGCCCGTCCACGCGGCGCACCGCGCGCTGCCGCACATCGCGGCGGCGGTGGGCGGCGTCTCGACAGCGGTGCTGGTCGGCGGGGTCGCCGGGGTGGTGGCGGGCACGATCGTGACCGCGACCGGGTGGTGGGCGATCCGCCGCACTCGCCGTCCCCGGTCAGCGGCCGTGGACATCGCCGCCAAACTGCGGCTGGCGGGCACGCTCGACCTCCTCGCCGCCTGCCTGCGCGCCGGTCTGCCGGTTCCCTCGGCATTGGAGGCCGTGGCCGGCACCGCGCCCGCGGCAGCGAGTACGGCGCTGAGCTCGACGGCCGGGTTGCTCGCCCTCGGCTCCCGGCCGGACGAGGCTTGGGCGCCGGTGCAGGCCGCTCCCGGCCTGGCCGAGCTGGCGGCCGCGGCGATCCGGACGTCCCGTTCCGGGGCGGCGTTCGCCGCGGCGGCCGGCGACCTCGCCGGGCGGTTCCGCGACGAGCTGGCCACCGAGGCCGAAGAACGCGCCGAGCGGGCCGGGGTGGCACTCGCGCTGCCGGTCGGTCTGTGTTTCCTGCCGGCCTTCTTCTGCTTGGGCGTGCTGCCGGTCGTCCTCGGCCTCGCCGGGCGGCTCGGCCCGCTCTTCTGACCACGAACCCCCTCGAAGGGAGATCCCCATGCGCACGTTCCGCCGCCGGCCCCGCTCGGACGACGGTTCCACGACGGTCGAGTACGCCATCGTCACGGTCGCCGTCGCGGCGTTCGCCGCTGTCCTCTACTCCTTGCTCACAGGAGACTCGGTCGTCTCCTGGCTGACGAACCTGGTCATGAAGGCCATGTCGGTGCCGTCGTGAGACGCAGAGACGAAGGCTCGGTGACGGTCGAGGCAGCGCTCGGCCTGACCGGCCTGACGGTGGTGACGGTCCTCCTGATCGCGGGCCTCACGGCGCTGACGAGCCAGCTGCGTTGCACGGACGCGGCCCGCGAGGCGGCGCGGCTCCTGGCCAGGGGCCAGCCAACCGAGGCGGCGGCCGCGGTCCACGAGATAGGGCCGCCGGGCGCGAACCTGGCGTTCGAGCAAATCGGCGACACGATCACGGCAAAGGTGACGGCCCACCCGGCGGCCGGCCTCCTCCCGGCGATCCACCTCGACGCAACGGCCTACGCGGTCGCCGAGCCGGGCACGGAGGTGCCAGGTGCCCAGGGCTGACGGGCCCGCCTCGGACAGAGGGGCGGCCACGATCTGGACGGCAATGGCGGTGGTGGCCCTGACGGGCGTGGCAACGCTCGCGTTATGGCTGGGAGCGGCGGTGATAGCCCGCCACCGTGCCGAGTCAGCGGCCGACCTGGGCGCGCTGGCCGCGGCTTCGCACGCGAACGAAGGTCCGGTCCAAGCGTGCGAACGCGCGAGATGGGTAGCCGACCGGATGGGAGTGACGCTCGTGACCTGCCGCTGGCAGCAGCTCGACGCGCTGGTCGAAGTCGAGGCACGAGGCCCAGCCCTGGCCGGCCTGCCGAGGCCATCCGCCCACGCCCGAGCCGGCCCGGCAGAGGAACCACGACGCCCAGCCACGGCAGCCCCAACGGCCGACCTGGGCGGCACACCGGTCCGCCCGCTGGGGGCCGGCAGGTGAACCACGACGCTCGGCCATGGCCTAACGCTGTCGCGAACCCGCGACAGCGGCGGCCTCTCTGACGGGTGGCCTGGGTGGCGGGCCGATCCGAACCACCGCGCCCGGCCGATGGGAGAGCCATCGCGCCCAGCCACGGCCGCGCCGACTGGTGACCTGGTCGGCGCGCCGACCCGTCCGCTGGCGGTTGGCAGGTGAACCACGGCGCCCTGTCATGGCTGCAGCTGTCAGGCACCCGCGACAGCGGCAGGCCATCTGCCCACGCCCGGCCAAGGCTGCGGTCGGGCACCGCGCTGCCCAGGCCATCCACGCCCGCGCCAGGC
The DNA here is from genome assembly GCF_040681595.1 of Amycolatopsis sp. NPDC051716. Classification (NCBI taxonomy): domain Bacteria; kingdom Bacillati; phylum Actinomycetota; class Actinomycetes; order Pseudonocardiales; family Pseudonocardiaceae; genus Amycolatopsis; species Amycolatopsis sp. NPDC051716. Next base: position 354,378 of record NZ_JBFAZA010000002.1, read on the forward strand.
GGGCCGATGAGCCATCGCGCCCAGCAACGGCCGCGCCGACGGGTGACCTGGTCGGCGCGCCGATCCGTCCGCTCCGGATCAGCGGGTGAACCACCGCGCCCGGCCGCCGCCGCGGCCGGGGCGGGGCGCCCGCCCTGTCCGCAGGGCGCGACACTGTCGCGCGTCCGCGACAGCGGGTGAACCACCGCGCCTGGCTGCCGTGGCGGCTGAGCTGGGCGACCGTCCTGTCGGCAGGGCGCGACGCTGTCGCGTGTCCGCGACAGCGGGTGAACCACCGCGCCCGGCCGCCGCCGCGGCTGGCGTGAGCGACCGCCCTGTCGCCAGAACGCGACACCGTCGCGCGCCCGCGACAGCGCGCCGCCGCCCACCGTGGCCACCGCCCCTCGGCGAGGGACCGGCGACGGTTCCTCGCCGAGGCGCCCGGCGGACGCCGACCGGTCGGTATGGGGCGGTGACCGGCTGATCCGTGCCGCCCGACGATGAGCGGCTGATTGTCACGGGCAGCGGTCGTTGATGCACGGCGAGCGGTCGAATCGGCTGCTCACCTGGGCCGAACCAGCGCACCGGCACCACCTGGAGGGCGTCCAGAACCCCGTGGATCCTGGGGTTTCCCGCGACGAACGGTCCGCGTGCGGTCACCGTTCACCGTCCAGCCGCGCTGAGGGATTCGGTCGGGCCGTACGGATCACTGGGCGTTCATCGCCTCGTAACCACCGGTTGTCGCGTGGGGGTTCCGGGCAATGTGCAACTTGCCGTTAAGTGAGATGTGCGACACCACGACCGGGTTTGAGCGGGTCGCGGAGAACCGAACTCGAAGGCAGGCAGGAAGACAATGTTGGACGCGAATTGGCCGGACAGCTGGCGGGGCGCCTTCCGCATCGAACTGCGGGCGGAGGCGATCGGTCTCGCCTGGCGCGGCTGGCCGGTGCTCCCGGGCGTCGACCCCGCTCCGCTCACGGAAGGCGACGACCTCACCTGGCGCCGTCCGGTTCCGGCCATTGACGCTTGGCGCGAGCAGCTCGGCACTCACGCCCACGAGGTCGCCACCTGGTTCTCCGACCGCACCCACAGCCTGCTCGTCGCCACCGGCACCGTGCTCGACGCCGTCGAGGTCGACGACGAACTCGGCAAGCGCGCCTGCCGCCTCCTCCGTGCCCTCGGCCACCCCGCGCCCATCATCGCGCTGCCGAACGGCCGCTGGCTCTTCCTCACCACCGTCGCCGACCACGTTCCGGCCGAGCTGGCCACCCGCGCCTCCATCCAGTGGCACGGCAAGGACAGCTACATCCCGCTGCCGCCTTCGCCGTTCCAGCACGGTGTCGTGCACTGGCGCGTCAAGCCCGAGGTCTGCGGCTGGCAGCTGCCGGACGCCGCCGAGGTGCACGACGTTCTCGTGCGGGCCCTGGCCGGCGAGCGGTCGCCGCAGCTGGTTCAGACCAGCGCCGCCTGAGCGACCCGGACCACCCGAACCACCGCCGCCGGCCGGTCCCAGCCCGGGCGAGGCGGAGCAGGACAACTCCATGAACCACCAAGTGGCCGTTCTAGGTGCCGTGTTGACGCAACGCCCCGAGCACGGTGCCCAGCACAGCCACTGCCCCCGCCTTGTCCAGCGGCTCGTTGCCGTTCCCGCACTTCGGCGACTGGACGCAGGACGGGCATCCCGTCGGGCACTCGCAGGAGACGATCGCCTCCCGCGTTGCGGCCAGCCACGGGACAATCGCGGCATAACCGCGTTCGGCAAATCCCGCACCCCCGGGATGGCCGTCATGCACGAACACCGTCGCCTCCCCGGTGTCTTCGTGCCACGCGGTACTCACCCCGCCGATGTCCCACCGGTCGCACGTAGCGAACAGCGGTAGCAGGCCGATCGCCGCGTGCTCGGCGGCGTGCAGGGCACCGGGGACCCGTGCCGGAACCAATCCGGCACCCCCCGGTGTCCTGCCACCCTCGCGAACGGGCCCCCGACCGTCCGCCTGGGTCTCCTCCCCGGTCCCCACCGGCCCCGCAGATTCGGTCCCCACCCGATGGCCCCCGGTCCCCACCTCGCCATCGAAGCCAGCCGAGCCGCCGGAACCATCAGAGCCAGCCGAGTCGCCGGAGCCACCCGGGTCAGCGGAACCGGCGGCCGAAGAACCGAGCAACTCGGCGGACACCGTGTACCAGACCGCGCGCGTCCGCAGGCTCTGCTCCGGCAGGTCGAGCGGCGTGTGGTCGAGCACCTCCCCGGACGGCCGCCGCCGCAAATACCCCACCACCTGGGACGTCACGGCCACCTCGCCGAGGCAGACGCTCACCCCGCCGAAGTCCTGCTTCTCCTGGGTGCCGAGCACCGAGATGTCCACGACTTCGCGCGGTGTCGTCGTCCAGTCCGGGTTCTCCGCGTGCACCAGCGCCAGCCCGGTGTCCAGATCCAGCTCGTCGACGACGTACGACGACCCCTGGTGCAGGTACACCGCGCCGGGGTGGACGGCGAAACACGCCGAACCCGGGTCGACCGTGCCGAGCATCCGGCCGGAGTCCGCTTCGACCACCGCGATCTGCTCGCCGCCCGTGCCGCGGATGCCGACCTCGGCGTGCGGCCGGTCCCGCGAAGTCCAGTACCAGCCGCTCGACCGGCGCCGCACCAGCTTCTGGTCCGCCAGCTCGGCCAGCACCTCCTGGGCCGCCGCGCCGCCGAACACCTCGAGCTCCGGAAGCGTCAGCGGCAGCTCGGCCACGGCGCACGCGAGCTGCGGCGCCAGCACGTACGGGTTCGCCGGGTCGAGGACCGCCGATTCCACCGGCCGCGACAGCAACGCCGCCGGGTGGTGCACCAGGTAGGTGTCGAGCGGGTCGTCCCGCGCGACGAACACCACCAGCGCCGAATCGCCGGACCGGCCCGCCCGGCCGGCCTGCTGCCAGAACGACGCGAGCGTGCCCGGGTAGCCGGCCAGCACCACCGCGTCCAGGCCCGCGATGTCGACGCCGAGCTCCAGGGCGTTCGTCGTCGCGACCCCCAGCAACCGGCCGGACAACAACGCCGCCTCCAGTGCGCGACGCTCCTCCGGCAGGTAGCCAGACCTGTACGCCGCAACGGTTTCCGCCAACACCGGGTCCACTTCGGACAGGATGCGGCGCGCGCCCAGCGCCGCCAGTTCCGCACCGCGCCGCGACCGGATGAAGGCCAGCGACCGCGCACCTTCCAGGACCAGGTCGGCGAGGATCCGCGACGTCTCCGCCCCGGCCGAACGCCGGACCGGCGCGCCGTTTTCCCCGGTCAGCTCCTCCAGCAGCGGCGGCTCCCACAATGCGACCGTGCGCGCCCCACGCGGCGAGGCGTCATCCGTCACGGCGACACAGGGCGCACCCGTCAACCGCGAAGCGAACGAAGCGGGCGACGCGGTGGTCGCCGAAGCGAGTACGAAGACCGGCGAAGCGCCGTAGTGCTCAGCCACCCGCCGAAGCCGGCGAAGCAGCAGCGCGACGTGCGAGCCGAAGACGCCGCGATAGCTGTGGCACTCGTCGACGACCACGCAGCCGAGCCGCCGGAAGAACGTGGCCCACCGGCCGTGCGCCGAGAGGATCCCGCGGTGCAGCATGTCCGGGTTGGTGAACACCCAGTTCGCGTGCGCGCGCACCCAGTCACGCTCGGCCATCGGCGTGTCCCCGTCGAACGACGCCGCCCGCACGCCCGGCACGTCCAAAGAGGACACCGCACGCAGCTGGTCCGCGCCCAGCGCCTTCGTCGGCGACAGGTACAGCGCGTTCGCTTTCTCGCCCGCGGCCAGCCGGGACAGCACCGGCAGCTGGTAGGCGAGCGACTTGCCGGAGGCCGTCCCGGTCGAAATCACCACGTGACGGCCCTCGTATGCGTGCGAAGCCGCCTCGGCCTGGTGCGCCCAGGGAGCGGAGACGCCGCAATCACGCAGCGCAGCGATGACCGCCGGATCCGCCCAAGCCGGCCACTCTGCGTAGCGCGCGGCGCGACCAGGCAGGTCCGCGACGTGCGTGACCGGGTGCTCGCGCGACGGGATGCCGGCGGTCACCCGCCTCAGCAGCCGCTGCCCACGTGATTCGTCCACTCGCCGAGCTTGGCACAGGGGTACGACAGTTTCGGCATCCCCAGCTGCGCCAACGGATCGGCGATCGAGTGATCGATCAAGTGAGGAGGCTCACAAGGTAACGGAATGTACCGTCCCCGGGACGGCGTGAAGACGCTGGTTGCGGTACCAATACACTCCCGCAATCCACACCTCTCTGTGGTGAGCGTCATGTGAGACGTGCATTGCTGCCCGGCTAGCGTGTCGCTCGGTACAGGGTCCATGCCAGCGCCGGCCGTGTCGAACCCTCGGCTTGCCGTCGACGCTGGCGCTCGGCGACGTCTCCTGGAGGACGAATGTCACGGCAGTTCCTCGCGGAGGGCGGGTCCATCACGCTCTCCGGAGGTGGCTACACGATTGTCGGTGTAGTCGCCGTGGTCGCGCTTGCCGCACTCGTCATCGGCTACGTCTTGCTCAAGGAGGTGCTGGCCGCAGGCCAGGGCACCGCCAAGATGCAGGACATCGCCAAGGCGGTGCAGGAAGGCGCGGCCGCGTACCTCAAGCGGCAGCGGAACACCCTCGCCATTTTCGGCGTGATCGTGTTCCTTTTGCTCTTCGCACTTCCCGCCGACGACTGGAGCGAGAAGATCGGTCGTTCGATCTTCTTCCTGGTCGGTGCGGCGTTCTCGTTCGCGATCGGTTATCTCGGCATGTGGCTGGCCACGCAGGCGAACCTGCGCGTGGCCGCCGCGTCGCGCGAGGAAGGCGGCCGCGAGATCGCGATGCGCGTGGCGTTCCGCACCGGTGGTGTGGTCGGCATGATCACCGTCGGTCTCGGCCTCTTCGGGGCCGCGGTCGTCGTGCTGGTCTACACCGGCCAGGCGCCCAAGGTGCTGGAGGGCTTCGGTTTCGGTGCCGCGCTGATCGCGATGTTCATGCGTGTCGGCGGCGGTATCTTCACCAAGGCCGCCGACGTCGGCGCCGACTTGGTCGGCAAGGTCGAGCAGGGCATCCCGGAGGACGACCCGCGCAACGCCGCGACCATCGCGGACAACGTGGGCGACAACGTCGGTGACTGTGCGGGTATGGCCGCGGACCTCTTCGAGTCCTACGCCGTCATGCTCGTCGCCGCGCTGATCCTGGGCAGTACCGCCTTCGGCGTGCACGGCCTGATCTTCCCGCTGATCGTCCCGGCCATCGGTGTCATCACCGCCGTCATCGGTGTCTACATCACCAAGGCGCGCGCGGGCGAAGGCGGCCTCGTCACGATCAACCGCTCGTTCTACATCTCCGCGGTCATCTCCGCCGTCCTGTCGGCGATCGCGGCGTTCGTGTACCTGCCGAGCAGCTTCTCCGACTTCGGCGTGGGCTACGAGAACTCGGGCAACCCGGCGGTCATCGCGACCATCGCGGTGATCATCGGCATCGTGCTCGCCGCGGTGATCCTGAAGCTGACCGGCTACTACACCGGCACCGAGTACAAGCCGGTCAAGGACGTCGCGCAGACGTCGGAGACCGGCGGCGCGACCGTCATCCTCTCCGGCATCTCGGTCGGTTTCGAGTCCGCTGTGTACACCGCCCTGGTGATCGGTGCGGCCGTGTTCGGCGCGTACCTGCTCGGCGGCGGCGTCGCGCTGTTCGCGGTGGCGCTGGCCGGTACCGGTCTGCTGACCACCGTCGGCGTCATCGTCGCGATGGACACCTTCGGCCCGGTTTCGGACAACGCGCAGGGCATCGCCGAGATGTCGGGCGACGTCGACGAGAAGGCCGCGCAGATCCTCACCGAGCTGGACGCGGTCGGCAACACGACCAAGGCCATCACCAAGGGCATCGCGATCGCCACGGCGGTCCTCGCCGCGACGGCGCTGTTCGGCTCCTACTCCGACGCGATCACGAAGACGCTGTCGGGCATGGGCAACGGTGTGGTCACCGGCATGGACTCGGCCAAGTCGTTCGTCAACCAGGTCGTCAGCCCGAACACGCTGGTCGGCGTCATCATCGGTGCGGCCGTCGTGTTCATGTTCTCCGGTCTCGCGGTCAACGCGGTGTCCCGGGCCGCCGGCGCGGTCGTCTACGAAGTGCGCCGCCAGTTCCGCGACATCCCGGGGATCATGGAGGGCACCACCCGCCCCGAGTACGGCAAGGTCGTCGACATCGTCACGCGTGACTCGCTGCGTGAGCTGACGACGCCGGGTCTGCTGGCCGTTTTCGCTCCGATCGCGGTCGGTTTCGGCCTGGGCACCGGCGCGCTCGCCGGCTACTTGGCCGGCGCGATCGCCTGCGGCACCCTGATGGCGATCTTCCTCGCCAACTCCGGTGGCGCGTGGGACAACGCGAAGAAGCTGGTCGAAGACGGCAACCACGGCGGCAAGGGCTCGTCCGCGCACGAGGCCACCATCATCGGTGACACCGTGGGTGACCCGTTCAAGGACACCGCCGGCCCGGCGATCAACCCGCTGATCAAGGTGATGAACCTGGTCTCCGTGCTGATCGCGCCGGCCGTCGTGCAGTTCTCGATCGGCCCGGACGAGAACACCGCGGTGCGCATCATCATCTCGCTGGTCGCGGTCGCGATCATCGTGGCGGCGATCGTGGTTTCGAAGCGGCGGGGGACGGTCCTTTCCGACACCCCGGCCGAAATCCAGGCCTGAGTTCCGGCTCCAGGCGGCCCCGGGCCCGGTACGCGGTGACGCGTGCCGGGCCCGGGGCTTGCCCGGGCATCCCAGAAAGGCCCGGCGACTTGCGAAGCAGCATCGAGTCGGTACCGTCGGGGCTGCGGGGACGTAGTCGGGCAGGAGGTACGCGGGTGCGGCAGCGGTCCACCGTTTTCGCCGCGCTGACCACGACGATCGCCCTCGGTCTCGCCGGGTGTGGTCAGCCGTCGCCGGTGCAGTCGCCGCCGCGGGAGCAGGAGCTGCCGGCGTCCACCGTGGTGCCCCAGGCCGATCCCGCGGCGAGCTGGGCAGGCGGCTACTGCGACGCCGTGACGCACTTGGTCCGCGCGCTCGCTTCGCTGCCCGCCGTCGATCCCAGCACGCCGCAGAAGGCGTCCCGGACGTCCAGTGACCTGCTTTCTTCAGTGGTCGGCGGGCTCGACCAGAGCCTGTCCGGGCTGACCGCGCTCGGTGCGCCGCCGGTGCCGTCGGCCGACGGCGGCCGCAAGGACGTCATCGAGCAGTTCGCCCAGATCCGCGCGCAGGCCGAGACCTCGCGCCGGCGCATCGAGGCCGCCCGCGGCGACGCGGCGGCGACGAAGGACGCCCTCGGTCAGGCCAGAGTGACGCTCGACCGCATCGACGCGCTCGACTACCTCAAGGGCCTCAAGGACGTCCCGGCCCTCGCTGCCGCGGAACAGCGCGCGCCGGCCTGCCGCCAGCTGGATCAGCCTGCCGGCTGAAGATCCGCGCGAGACCTGCCGTGAATCGAACTTGTGTTCTAGTATAGCGCGGTGGATCGGACGATCTCGCTCTTTTCCGCCGAGGCCAGCGGGCCGGGCCTGGGCGACCTGGCCGGCCTGCTGTGCTGCCACGGCCAGATCACCGGCTTCGGGCGCACCGCCGCCCGGCTTTCGGTGGTCGTCGAGGAGCCGTGGCGGGCCCACGTCCTGGCCGGCGAGCTGCGCTGCCGCGGTGCGGACGCCCAGGTGTCGAAGGCCGACTGTGGCCGTCCGCAGGTGCGCACGTCGTTCCGGGTCGATCTGCTGCCGCTGGCGCTGCGGTGGCTGCGTGAGGGCTGTGCGGGCCCGGTCGAAGACGACTCGGGCAAGGCGGTGCCGGACGGGTTCCGGCTGAGCGGCGCGATGCTGCGGATGTGGGCGCTGGCCGGCGGCCGTCCCGGCACGCAGGGGTACCTGCTGGGCGTCGACCCGCTCGCACCCGGCATGCACGAGCGGCTCGTCGAAGCGCTGACGCCGTTGGGGGTCGCGGCGAAGCTGACCGGTCCGAAGGCCGAGGTCCCGGCCGTCAAGATCACCGGCAAACGCCGGTTGGAGGCGCTGCTGGAGCTGATCGGGGAGCCGCCGCCCGGCGCCGAAGCGGCGTGGCCGGGCGCGGTGCCGCAACCGGTCCCGCACCCGGAGGCCGTGACGAGCACGGCCTGACCGGGTGCGAGCGCCGGATCAGGGCCGGGGCAGCGTGCAGCCGGCCTGGGTGAGCGCGATTTCGTTGGCCGCGGTGAGGCAGGCCGGGATGCCGTAGGTCTCCTGGCCGTAGTTCGTCTTGTAGTGCACCGTGACGTTGCCGGTCTGGTCGACCTCGCACGGGTTGTTCTCCGTGCAGCGTTCGCCGTCCTCGTTGCCGGTGTTGTTCACGCCGACGACCTTGCCGCCGGAGGTGACCGGCGAACCGGAGGTGCCGCCGATGGTCTGGCAGGCGGAGGTGTAGCGGATCGAGTCCTTCCAGGTCCAGCTGCCCTCCTTCAGCCGGTAGACGAAACCGTCGATGTTGCAGGAGTAGACGCGCTTCCAGTAGCCCGAAACGACGTCGATCGCCGCGCCGGCCGACGGGTGCGCGTTCGACAGTTCCAACGGCGAGATCCCGTAGCTGGCCTTGATCTGCGCGTAGGTCGTGGTGAGCTGGTAGAGCGACACGTCGGTGTCGGTCATCGTGCCGTAGACGATCTTCTTGGCCCGCAGCGTCGCCTTGTTGCCGCCGCTGGCGGTGAGCAGCGTGAACGTCCGGCTGGAGGCGCGGTTGGTGATCACCTGGCCCGGCGCCGGGAAACCGGTTTCGAGGCAGTGCCCGTTGGACATGACGAGCGCGGGCGCGGTGTCGGGCGTCGCGGCCGGCTTGACCACCGACCCCGAGCAGTTGGACAGGGCCACGGTGCCGGCGAAGTTCGCCGCGGCCGCGTTCGCCGGAGTGACCCCCAGTAATACTGTGGCGGTCGCGGCGGTGAACAGGGCGCCGAGCAGGCGTCGGGTCATGGCGGGTCCTTTCGGCTGGACGGGGAAACCAGTGAAGCGGTGACCTCCCTGCGCCCACCACCGTCGAACGGAGGGTATCCGGACGGTCACGCGCTAGGCTGCGCGGGACGTGGCCGAAATCACGTGGCAGGTACGTTGGGGAAACATCGTCGAGGTCAGCGGCGATGCGCTGGGCACAGGACCGGCGGCGTGTTGGGCCACCTCCGCGCCGTCCGGACCACAACAGCGTGCACACTGGCAGGTCGAGACACGGGCCCTGGCAGGGACGTGGTGCAGTCCCGCGGCGGCGGGGCGAGATGAGCGGAGAGCAGGACAGCGTGGCAGGAGCACGGACCAAGAAGAACGGAGCCTCGGCGGACAACGGCGCCGGGCACCGGCGGCTGGTCATCGTCGAGTCGCCGACGAAGGCCCGCAAGATCGCGCCCTACCTCGGCGGTGGTTACGTCGTCGAGTCCTCTGTCGGGCACATCCGCGACCTGCCGCGTGGTGCCGCCGACGTGCCCGCCCAGTACAAGGGCGAGGCCTGGGCGCGGCTCGGCGTCGACGTCGACAACGGCTTCAAGGCGCTCTACGTGGTCACCCCGGACAAGAAGTCCAAGGTCACCGAGCTCAAGAGCCTCCTGAAGGACGTCGACGAGCTCTACCTCGCCACGGACCCCGACCGCGAGGGCGAGGCCATCGCGTGGCATCTCCTCGAGACGCTGAAGCCGAAGGTCCCGGTCCGCCGGATGGTCTTCCACGAGGTCACCGAGCAGGCGATCCGCGCGGCCGCCGACTCGACGCGTGAGCTGGACGCCGACCTCGTCGACGCGCAGGAGACCCGCCGCATCCTCGACCGCCTCTACGGCTACGAGGTCTCGCCGGTGCTGTGGAAGAAGGTCATGCCGAAGCTTTCGGCGGGCCGCGTGCAGTCGGTGGCGACCCGGATCGTGGTCGAGCGCGAGCGCGAGCGCATGCGCTTCACCTCGGCGTCGTACTGGGACATCTCGGCGACCATGGACGCCGGAGAAGAGGCTTCGCCGCGGAACTTCCCGGCCCGGCTCGTCGCCGTCGACGGTGCGCGCCTGGCCACCGGCCGCGACTTCGGCTCGGACGGGCAGCTCAAGGCGTCGAACAACGAGGTCCGCGTGCTGGCCGAGGCCGACGCGCGGCGCCTGGCCGACGCGCTGAAGCAGCGTGACTTCAAGGTCTCGAGCGTCGAGGAGAAGCCGTACACGCGGAAGCCGTACGCGCCCTTCATGACCTCGACCCTGCAGCAGGAGGCGGGCCGCAAGATGCGGTTCACCTCCGAGCGCACCATGCGGATCGCGCAGAAGCTGTACGAAAACGGCTACATCACTTATATGCGTACCGACTCCACGACGCTGTCGGAGTCGGCGATCTCGGCGGCGCGCAGCCAGGCCACGCAGCTGTACGGCAAGGAGTACGTCTCGCCGACGCCGCGCCAGTACACGCGCAAGGTCAAGAACGCGCAGGAGGCCCACGAGGCGATCCGGCCGTCGGGTGAGGTCTTCCGCACGCCGGGCCAGGTCGCGAGCGAGCTGGACACCGACGAGTACCGCCTTTACGAGATGATCTGGCAGCGCACGATCGCGTCGCAGATGGCGGACGCCAAGGGCACCACGATGTCCGTGCGCATCGTCGGCAACGCGACCTCGGGCGAGGAGTGCACGTTCGCCGCTTCGGGCCGCACGATCACCTTCGCGGGCTTCCTCAAGGCGTACGTCGAGGCGGTCGACACCGAGACCGGTGGCGAGGCCGACGACAAGCAGAGCCGCCTGCCGGTGCTCGAGAAGGACCAGGCGCTGACCGCGGCCGAGCTGAGCCCGGACGGCCACACCACGTCGCCGCCGGCCCGGTACTCCGAGCCGAGCCTGGTCAGCAAGCTGGAAGAGCTGGGCATCGGCCGCCCGTCGACGTACGCGTCGATCATCAAGACCATCCAGGACCGCGGCTACGTCTGGAAGAAGGGCTCCGCGCTCGTCCCGTCGTGGGTCGCGTTCGCCGTGATCGGCCTGATGGAACGGCACTTCGAGCGGCTGGTCGACTACGACTTCACCGCGGGCATGGAGGACGAGCTCGACCGCATCGCCAACGGCGACGAGCAGCGTGCGCAGTGGCTGTCGAAGTTCTACTTCGGCGGCGACATGGGCGTCGACGGCTCGATCGGCCGCCTGGGCGGGCTGAAGAAGCTGGTCGAGGGCAGCGTCGAGGACATCGACGCGCGGGAGATCAACTCGATCCCGCTGTTCAGCGACGAGAACGGGCACACCGTCGTGGTCCGCGTCGGCCGCTACGGGCCGTACCTGGAGCGCGAGGTCGACGGGAACTCGCAGCGCGCGAACCTCCCGGAGGACCTGCCGCCGGACGAGCTCACGCAGGAGGTCGCGGAGAAGCTGTTCGCGACCCCGCAGGAGGGCCGCACGCTGGGCAACGACCCGGTGAGCGGGCTCGAGATCGTGGCGAAGGAAGGCCGCTTCGGGCCGTACGTGACCGAGGTGCTGCCGGAGATCGAGATCCCCGAGGACGCGACGGCCGCGCAGAAGAAGGCCGCGAAGGCCAAGGCACCTAAGCCGCGGACGGGCTCGCTGTTCAAGTCGATGGACATCGAGAACATCACCTTGGAAGACGCGCTGAAGCTGCTCTCGCTGCCGCGCGTGGTCGGCAAGGACCCGGAGTCCGGCGACGAGATCACGGCGCAGAACGGGCGCTACGGGCCGTACCTGAAGAAGGGCACGGACTCGCGCTCGCTCTCGACCGAGGACCAGCTCTTCTCGATCACCCTCGAAGAAGCGCTGAAGATCTACTCGGAGCCGAAGCAGCGGGGCCGGTCCGCGACGGCGAAGCCGCCGCTCAAGGAACTCGGCGAGGACCCGGTGTCGAAGAAGCCGATGGTGGTCAAGGACGGCCGGTTCGGCCCGTACGTCACCGACGGCGAGTACAACGCGACGCTGCGGAAGGGCGACGAAATCGAGTCGCTGACCGCGGAACGGGCGTCCGAGCTGCTGGCGGAGAAGCGGGCCAAGGGGCCGGCGCCGAAGCGGAAGGCACCGGCGCGCAAGCCGGCTTCCACGACGGCGAAGACGGTCAAGGCGGGCACGACCAAGAAGGCGGCGGCCGCGAAGTCGACCACGGCCAAGCGGTCGAGCTCGACCGCGACGAAGGCCAAGTAGCACCTCTGGAAGTCCGTGAAGGCCACCTTGGCGGCCCCAAGGTGGCCTTCACGGCGTCTGGCCACACTTTCGGGTGACACCTCGAACGGATGTTCGGGAAATTGTCGGTGGTGCCGGGTTCCATGAACGCGTGACCAGAACACCACGCACCGTGCACACGGTGACCACCAAGATCCTGAAGCCGGTCCGGGCGGCGGCCGCCGGTAGTGCCACCGCCCTGGACCTGATGGAGTCGCTGCCCGGCTTCCCGGGTAGCGGCGGCGTCTGCGGCGTGGCCGTCGCGATGGCCGGCGAGCCGTGGACCTCGGCGTTCTTCGACGACCGGAGCACGTTCGGGATCTCCGGCGACGGCGTGCGGCTGTCCGGGCCCTCGCCGGGCAGTGTCGCGGAGCTGCTTCGGCAGGCGTTGGCGCGGCTGCCCGCGCTTCCGCCGGCGGCGGGCGAGGGGCTGTACCTCGACGCCGACGAGCGCGGCGTGCTCGAGGCCGAGCAGGAGTGTCTCGTCCTCGACCTGATGGACGATCTGCGGCGGACCCGGCGGGGCACCGTCCAGCTCGACATCGTCCGCGACGGCGAGCGGTCGCCCTGGGAGATGCTCGCGTTCGTCGACGACGACCGTGGCCGGCACCTGGCGGTGCTGAGCAGACCGCGGGGCGGCCACCGCCAGTTCTGGTGGCTGCCCGGCACCGTGGAGCGGCTCGCGGAGTTCGTCGAGGGGCGGGTGCCGGATCATGCCTGAGCCGCTCGCCGACCGTTTGCCGACCGATCTCACCCTCTCGAACACATGTGCGAGAAATTGTCGGTGCCAGGGTGTTCAATCGAGGGGTGAGCAACGCAGTCGCCGTCTTCGACGTCATCGACGAGGTCATCGCCCCGCTGTCGGCCGAGGTGCCGGAGCGGCCCTCGGTGATGGAGTTCTACGACCCCGAGTTCGAGATCCCGCCGGTGCTGGCGGACACCGGGCCCCTGCCGGGCCGGCGCTCCTCGCCCGCGTCGAGCCTCGCGGACGAGGTGGAGCAGTACACCCGGTTCGTCGCCGGGATGGCCGCGATCGGCCTCGCGCCGGGTGGCGAGGTCACCGCGGAAGCCGTCGGGCTGTACCGGGCGCTGCGCGGCGGCTTCATCCGCGGCGTGGTCACCGGGGTCTTCCCGGCCCGGGCCAAGCCGTGGGAGGTGCGGTTCTTCGGCGACGAGGACTACACCACGGTGCTGCACAAGCTGGGCAACCGCGCGCGGCTGCGGTCGGGCTTCCTCAGCGAGCTGCCGGGCTGGGTGTTCGACGGGCTGCCCGACCGGCCGCCGGGGCCGGGGGAGCACCTGCGCATCGAGACCGACGAGCGCGGGCTGATCCCACGCCGGTGCGAGCGGGCGGTCGAGCTGATCCGGGCGTGCGCGGCCCGGCCGCGGCTGGGCACGGTGCTGGTCGACCTCGCGGTGCGCAACGCGATCCTGGCCGAGTACCCGCACGGCGCGTTCGGGCTGGTGGACAACGACCTCGGGCGGTACCAGTTCAGCGCCGCGGTGGCCCGGACCGGGCGCTGGACGGTCACCTGGGGTCCGGCGTCGCGGACCACGGCCGAGCAGTGGATCGTCGAGGCGGTGCAGAGCCATGCCTGAGCAGGCGGAGGTGCGGACGACGGCCGGGGAAGGGGTGGATCGGGTGGTCGAGGCGGCCTCGAAGGATCTGACCGTGCGCGAGGCGATCCTGGCGGCGGCCGAGCTCAACAGCGGCGTCCCGGAGCAGCGGCAGGCGGCCGGGGCACCGGGGGTTCCGGAGGAGAGGCGGCGGCATGGCTGAACGCACGGCGGCGCGGGAACTGCTCGAGCTGGCCGCCGGTCCGGTGCTGGCGGCGATGCCGGACCGTGAGCCGGTCGACCGGCTGTACAACCCGGACGTCAGCGACGACGACATCCTGGTCCACGGCCCGGTGTCGGACGACCCGGCGGACCTGGTGGCCGAGGTCGAGCGGCACGTGGCGTGGGCCGCCTGGATCGACGGCACCCCGTTCGGCGAGAACGGCGAGCTGAACGACGTCGGCTTCGAGGTGGTGTCGCTGATGCTGCGCGGTTCGGTCCGGGCGGCGTTGTGCGGCGTGTTCGATGAAGGGCCGGAAACCGCGGACATCCGCTGCTACGCCGACGGCGAGCGGGCGTTCATGATGGGCTCGCTGCCCGGCCGCACGGCGATCCACCTGGCCGACTTCGACGAGCTGCCGGAAATGCTGGTGGCGGAGCTGCCGGAGGTCCCGTACGGCGCTTCGGCGCGGGCGATCTGGATCTCGGTCGACGACGACGGCCTGGTCCACGACGGCCAGGACGACGACGTGGGAGCGATGCGAGAGCTCCTGGGCCGCCCGCGGTCCGGAACGGCGGTCCTGGACATGCTGGCCTTCGGCGGCCTGTGCGCGGAGTTCCCAGACCACGGCTTCGTCCTGATCGACACGGACCTGGGCCGCTTCGCCCTGGCGGCCTTGGACCGGGGAGACGGCCGACGGCAGCTGGTCTTGAGTCCCTTCAGCCGCGGCATGCTCCGCGACTGGTGCCGCAAGATGATCGACCTCGGACAGGAGGAGATGCCCTGAGCAAAAGCCCGGACGGCGTCGGCACGGAACCCGTCGATCGCGTCGATCGAGGCGGCGGATCTCCGCGGACTGCAGGCCCAGCAGCTCGGTGTTCGCGCGGATGAGCCCGTCGGTGGTCGCCCGCAGGGCCGCGACCTCGTCGAGGACGTCCCGCTGGCTCGCCAGCGCACCGCTGACCAGCAACGCGACCCGCAGTGCGGAAACGGTCGTCGACACCGCCCGTTCGACACCGCGGATCAGCTCGTCGTTGTTCTTGCGCACCAGGTCCAGCGCGAGATAACCCTGCGCGCTGACGGCGAGCTGGGTCAGCAGGTCCTGGCGCCGGTGTTCGGCCCGGTGCCGTTCCGTCCGCCGGCCTCCGGCCCGGCCGGTCCGCACGCCGCGCTCCGCCGCCGGACTGGCCACCCGCGGGCCGGCCGCAGGCCAACCGGCCCGCGCGGCCGCTGTGAGCGGACTCACTACGATGAGTCACCACTGGCGGTCGACCCGGCCACCGGCGGACTGGACACTGCAGGGGGTTCGGGTGCGGGCTTGCGCTCCGTGACGGACCATCCACTGGAGACAGAGCCATTGGGCGGATGCGTTATCCGCCAGTGTCGCTACCCTGGAAAGGCGAGGACATTCAGTAGTGAGGTGGTCACCATGAGCGCGAACGGTGAGGCTCCCTTCTTCAATGCCCCCGAGCTCACTCAGCGCGACGGCACACTGTCCGAAGCCCCCGGCGAGATGTTCGCGGATCCGGTATCCGGGCTGGTCACCGCGGCGCCCGAGCCACGCAGCGCGATTCCGAATGGCCACGAGCCCGCCGCCATCCCGGTGGCCGGGCCGGTGCAGCCCGACGAAGAAGCCGTGCGCCGGATGGTCGAGGAGACGCTCCGCGAGGAGAAGGAGGCCGGCGTGAAGGCGCCGGGAGCCCTCCCTCCGGCGGGCACCTTGGGCGCGGACCAGCCGCTGGGCTTGCTTCCCCGGCAGCGGAACCGGCGGCGCACCTGGCCGACCCGGCCACCGCAGCTGATGCGGCCCGTCCGGCAGGATCCGCTCGCCGAGGACGACCTCGACGACGTGGAACTCGTGCCCGTCAAACGGCGCAGGCTGCCACGGATGCCGGCGATGTCGATGCCGGCGATCAACCGGCCGTCGTCGAGCGCCGCGGGGGTCATGCTGGCCGTCATCTTGCTGATCGTGTTCGGTTTCGTCGCCATCGAGATGGTGTCGAGCCTGGTCAGCAGCGTGACCGGCCTGTTCGACTAGCGTCCCTTCGCCGGTCATCGCCTGCCCCGCACCACGGGGCCGTCCCGCGTGCCAGGGGCCGATCGGGCTACCCTGGCTTCACGGTCGGGTCCTCACGAGGACGTCCGGCACCGCGGTGATGAGTGGGGTGGGCGTATCAGCGAGGGCGTGCGATCGGTACCCGGGGCCGGTCCGGGTTCGTCGTCGGGCGCCGAGGCGTCCACGATGAACCGGGTCCGGCGGGTACTGGCGATCAAACCTTTCCGGCGGCTCTGGGGCGTCACGTACCTGTGCAGCGTGGCCGACTGGCTGAACATCCTGGCCCTCACCGGCCTGGCCACGAAGCTGACGGACAACTACTTCGCGCAGAACTTCGCCTTCGTCGGCGTCGTCCTGACCGGCTTGGCCCCGGGGCTGCTCTTCGCCCCGATCGGCGGGCTGCTCGCGGACCGGTTCGACCGCCGCAAGGTGATGGTCGTCGCCGACCTGCTGCGGTGCGGCTTCCTGCTGTCCATCGCGATCGTCAGCGCGCCTTGGTGGCTGCTCGCCGGCAACTTCCTCGTCGGCTGCGCGTCGAGCATGTGGATCCCCTCGAAAGAGGCCGCGGTCCCGAACCTGCTCCGCCGCCCCGACCAGGTCGAGACGGCCAACCAGCTCGGCATGGTGATGACCTACGGCCTCGCCGTCATCACCGCGGCCGGCGCGAACGCGGTCATCACCGGCGTCAACACGACGTTCCACCTGTTCCCCGGCGACCCGAGTCTCAACATCGCGAAGCTGGTCGTGGTCATCACCGGCCTGCTCTACCTGGCCAGTGCGATCCTGATCGCCACGCGGATCCCCGAGCTGTCGCTGCGCAACGTCCACGCGACGCCGGAGCAGAAGGTCAAGCTGGCCGACGAAGAGAAGCTCGGCATCGGCGCGATGATCGCTGACGGCTTCCGGTTCATTCGCAGCACACCCCTCGTGCGCGGGCTGCTGGTGGGCGCGTTCGGCGCGTTCGTCGCCGGCGGCGCCGTGATCGGCTCGGCCAAGCCGTACTCCTCGAGCCTGCTGGCCGGTGACTCGGCGTTCAGCCTGCTCGTCCTCGCCGTCTTCCTCGGCCTCGCCACCGGCATGGTCTTCGCGCCGAAGCTCGCCCGCCGGCTCCCGCACGACCGGCTGTTCGGCCTCTCGATCGTCGCGGCCGCGATCTCGCTCGGTTTCGTGGCACTGTCCCCGCACCTGACCGTCTCGCTGATCGCCGTGGTGCTGGTCGGCATCTGCGCCGGCACCGCGTTCCTCACCGGTGTGACGATCATCGGCTCGCGCGTCGAGGACGCCATCCGCGGCCGGATCAACGCGATCTACCAGCTGATGATGAAGCTGGTGCTGTTCGGCACCACTGTCACCGTGCCGCTGCTCGTCGGCGCGGTGCACCGGCACACGATCACCGTCTGGGGCAACCCGCTCACCATCGACGGCACGCGCCCGGTGATGCTCGTCGGCGCCGCGATCGCGCTGGTCGCCGGCCTCTTCGCCTACCGGCAGATGGACGACAAGCGCACCGAGCCGATCCTCGCCGACCTGCGCAACGCGCTGCGCCGCACGCCACGGCGCGTCAACGGCTTCCTCATCGCCGTCGAGGGCACCACCGCGATCAACACCGCCATCCAAGCCGTCAACCTCGCCGATTGGATGCGGGGCGGCACCCGGCCGGTCGTCGTCGCCGCGGACCCGGCGCTCGACGACCAGCGGCTCACCGCGCTCGTCTCCGGCGCCTCCCTCACCGGGGCGCGGGCTCAGGCGCTGGCCGCCGCCGCGGTGCGGGCCGACATCGTGGAGCGGCACGTCCAGCCGGCGCTCGACGCCGGTTCGGTGGTCGTGATGGAGCGGTTCGTCGACTCGCCGCTGGCGCACCTGTCCGCCGTCGCCGGGTTGGACAGCGACGAGCTCGAAGGCCTCGCCGACTGGGCGACCGGCCGCCTGCGCCCGGACCTGACGATCCTGCTGGACTCCGCCCCGAACGGCGCACCGCGCGACAAGTCGGCCACGATGAACGACCAGTGGCGCGTCCAGCACCTGCTCACCGAGATGGCCGCGGCGGACCCGGAGCGGTACGTCGTGGTCGACGCCGACGGCACGGACGTCGAGGTCGCCGAGCGCATCCGTACCGCGCTGCGCGCCGTGTTCGTCGGCCGGCTGTCCGCCCTGGCGCCGACCTCGGAGAAGCCGGTGACACTCCCGCTCGAAACGCTGCCCCTCGAGACCCCGGAAGAGCCTCGCGTGGAGGCGAAGTGACGACGACCGAACGCATCGGCGTCTGGAACCAGCTGGTCGGCCAGGAACCCGCGGTCGAGACGCTGAGCGCCGCTGCGGCGGCGGCCGCCAAGATCGTCGCGGGCGAGCCCGCGCCGCCCGGCGCCATGACGCACGCGTGGCTGCTCACCGGGCCGCCCGGCTCCGGCCGCTCGGTGGCCGCCCGGACGTTCGCCGCGGCCCTGCAGTGCAGCACCGGCACCGGCTGCGACGCCTGCCCCGGCTGCCACACGACGATGGCGGGCACGCACGCCGACGTCCGGCTCGTGGTGCCGGAAGGCCTGTCGATCTCGGTCGCGGAGATGCGCGCGCTGGTGCAGGCCGCCGCGCGGCGCCCGACGACCGGCAACTGGCAGGTCGTCGTCATCGAGGACGCGGACAGGCTCACCGAAGGCGCGTCGAACGCTCTGCTGAAGGCCGTCGAGGAGCCGCCGGACCGCACGGTGTTCCTGCTGTGCGCGCCGTCGGACCACCCCGAGGACGTCTCGGTGACGATCCGGTCGCGCTGCCGCCTGGTGACGCTCCGGACGCCGCCGCCGGAGGCGATCGCCGACGTGCTGGTGCGCCGCGACCACGTCGACCCCGAACGGGCGCAGTGGGCCGCTTCCGTGTGCGGCGGTCACGTCGGCCGCGCGCGCCGGCTCGCCACCGACGAGGCCGCGCGGCAGCGCCGGGCCACCGTGCTGCGGATCCCGCTCGGCCTCCGCCGGATGAGCGACGTCTTCACGTGCGCCGACCAGCTGATCAGCGCGGCCGAAGCCGACGCGGGGGAGGCGAGCAAGTCCCGCGACGAGGATGAGCGCAACGAGCTGCGGACCGCGATGGGCGGCGACGGCATCGGCAAGGGCGTCGCCGGCGCGAAGCGAGCCGCCGAAGCCGCGGTCAAGCAGCTCGAGAAGAAGCAGAAGTCCCGGGCGACCCGCACCCAGCGCGACACGCTCGACCTGGCGCTGGTCGACCTCGTCGGGTTCTACCGCGACGTCCTGGTGGTGGGGACCGGCTCCGGCGCGACGCTCAACCACCCGGACCACGCCGACCAGATCCGCGAAGCGGCCTCGGCGTGGACGCCCGAGTCGACGCTTCGCCGCCTCGAAGCGGTGCTCGAATGCCGCGAGGCGATCGATCTGAACGTGAAGCCGCGCATCGCCGTCGAGGCGATGGTCACGACGCTTCGCCAAGGCTGAAACGCCAACCGCTGAACGCAAAGGAACCCGCCAGGCGGCACCTGGCGGGTTCCTTCACACCCCTCGAGTCACTCGCGCGGACGGGGCGACGGCTTGAACGGCTTTTCTTCGACGGCGATGGCCAGCGGGCGCCGGCGTCCGCCCGGCATCGCGGCCACCATGACCACGCCGAGCAGCAGCATCGCGGTGCCGGTCCAGAACAGCGGCACCGTGTCGTACGCGCCACCGGTGTAGGCCAGGTTCTTCACCGGCCCCTTCGGCGCCTCGCCGCCCGCGGGCGGCGGCGTCGACGCGGTCCCGCAGACCACACCGCCGGTCGGCGCGTACGCGCGGGCGACCTGCTCGCCGAGCGACAGCTGGGCCAGCGACGAGGGCAGGTTCTTCGCCTGGTCGTCCGGCAGCAGGCTCTTGAGCTTGGTCGTCGGCAGCAGCTGCAGGTCGAACATCCGCGCCGACGCGCCCAGCTGGAAGCCCGCGAACGGCGTGGTCATGTTCGCCGACTTCTGGTCGAGCCCGGCGATGCTCAGCCGCAGCACACCGAGGTCGAGCACGGTGCCGGCGGTGGTCCCGACCTGCTGCACCGGACCGTCGAGCGGCGCCAGGAGGCCGCCGACCACCGGCAGGTCCTTCAGCTTGCCGAACTGGTCGCTCAGCGGCTTCAGCGGCAGCCCGATCGGGACGTCCTTCGTGGGGTGCGTCGCGTCGAGCGTGTACAGCACCTTGCCGCCGGCCTCGATGCTCAGCACCGGCGCGGTGTACTCGACCTTGGACGTCTTCGCGTCGCCGGTGGAGGTCACCTTGAGCGTCGGCTGGCTGACCACCTTGACGCTCAGTGCCAGCGGCGTGCCCTTGAGGATCTCGATGTCCGCGGCCTGCAGTGTCGACGTCGACTGCACGGCCTTGTTCTTCGAGCCGGGGATGTCGACGAGCGTCACCTGCGACCGTGACGACAGCGTGTTCGGCAGGCTCAGCAGCGACCCGTTGCCGTCGGCGGCGGTCTGCCCGCCGCCCTGCAGCAGGCCGCCGAGGCTCTGCAGCCCCTTGGTCAGGTCGAACCCGCTCGCCAGCGAGGTCGGGTCGAGCTTCGGCTTCAGCGCGTCCAGGCCCAGGTTCGGCATCGACGGCACGACGTTCAGCAGCGAGAGGCTGGCCACCGACGTGCTGGCGTCGGCGATGGTGTCGACGCACGGGCCGAGCGTCTGGCTCCAGCGGGCGTGCGCGCTCCCGTTGAGCAGGCCCACGTTGAGCAGCGGATTCGACGGCGCGTTGAGCCCCCCGCTGACCGGCTGCGGGTTGTCCGGCAAGGCCGTCTGCACAACACTGCCCGGCGTCTGCGGCGCGTTCCCGCCGATCGACAGCCCGAAGGGAGACGCCTGCGCGACCGCCTTTTCGTAGCTGAGGTAGGCGTCCGAGTTCGCGGACGCGCTCGACAGCCCCATCCCGGCCTCGAGCGCGGACTGCTTCGGCAAGGTCTGCCCGAACCCCGGAAGGATCGTGTTCGTCGGCACGGCGTTGGGCAGCAGCCGGATGATCCCGAGCGCGGTCCCGGCATCCCCGACGGCCTGCCCCAGAGGCTGCGGCCCGATCGGCGCGGAGATGGGCGCCTGCCCCGGATTCGCCGGCTGCGGGATCGGCGTAGTCGGATAGGTCGAGTCGGCAGTCGCCGGCGCCGCGCTGAGCAGGAGCAACGCAGCAGCCGCCGGCAGGGCCGCCGAGCGGGGCAGTCTTCGCCGCATGTGCCAGAGCCTCCATAGTGGGTCGGCCGGGGAGTGAGACCGGCGTCATAGGGCCCTAACGACGATCCCCCCGAAAAGTAACGACGACAGCTTCCGCTACACTTGCGGTCGTCGCCAGCGCAAGCCGGAGACACGCCGCCTTAGCTCAGTCGGCCAGAGCGATTCACTCGTAATGAATAGGTCAGGGGTTCGATTCCCCTAGGCGGCTCCACCACTTGACCAGGGACTTTCCGAACTTCGGGGAGTCCCTGGTTGCTTTCTGTGTAGCCATCCGTGTAGCCAACCCGGAGTTACGCTGGCTACATGACCAGCGCAAACGGCCCTCGGAAGCGCACTCGCGGCGAGATCGTGAAGCTCCCCAGCGGGTCACTCAGGGTGAAGGTCTACGCGGGCATCGACCCTGTGACCAAGAAGCGGTACTACCTCGACGAGGTGGTGTCCGCTGGTCCCAAGGCCGCCGCCGAGGCGGAGAAGCTTCGGACCAAGTTCCTCAACCAGGTGGACGAAAAGCGCAGCTCACGAACCCGCGCGACCGTGACTCAGCTGCTTGACCGGTACTTCGAGCTGGTCAAGATCGAAGAAACCACCCGCACGGGTTACGAATCTCTGGTGCGGAACCACATCCAGCCTCTGCTCGGGGAGACGGCCCTCGGCAAGCTCGACGGCGAGATTCTGGATTCGTTCTACAGGCAGCTTGGGAAGTGTCGCGCTCACTGTCAGGGGCGCGGGTTCGTCGAACACCGCACCGATCGGCCGCACGAGTGCGACAACCGCTGCGGACCGCACAAGTGCAAGCCACTGGCCGACAGCTCGATCCGCAAGGTTCAGGCGATCCTGTCCGGCGCTGGCAAGCGCGCGGTTCGCTGGGGCTGGATCGGCGTCAACCCGTTCGACCTCGCCGAGCCGCTCCCGGTGGCTCGCCCCGAGCCGAAGCCGCCGACGGTGGAGCAGGCCGCTCGCATCGCTTCGGAGGCGTGGCGAGATCTCGATTGGGGAATGCTCGTCTGGCTCGCGTTCATCACGGGCGCGCGCCGAGGCGAGCTGTGCGCTCTGGCGTGGGATCGGCTCGACTTCTCGACCCGGGTCCTGACGATCCGGAGCAGCATTGCCCAGTCGGGAGGCAAGACGTGGGAGAAGCCGACGAAGACGCACCAGCAGCGCCGCATCTCCCTCGACGAGCGAACCGTGGCGCTGTTGCGCTCGTACCACGAGCACTGCGCAGAGCGCGCCGGGTTGAAGGCTCTGAAGCCCGAGGCCCGGATCTTCTCGCTCGCTCCGGACGGCAGCACGTGGCTCAAGCCCGACTCGGTGAGCCAGCGCTACGCCCGGATGTGTAACCGCCTGGGTTGGGATATGAACATTCACCAGCTCAGGCACTACTCGGCAACCGAGCTGATCGCGGCCGGCACGGACATTCGAACGGTCGCCGGACGCCTCGGCCACGGTGGCGGTGGCTCAACGACCTTGAAGGTCTACAGCGCGTGGGTTGCGGAGGCCGACGACCGCGCATCCAGCACCCTCGCCGGGCGTCTGCCTGATCTGCCGGTCGCGCTCAGCGCTGAAGGCGAGCTCGCGCCGGTGACGCCGGTCGTCGCGCCCGAGGATGAGAGCCCGTACAAGCGCATCGCGAAGGACCTTCAGGGAGCGATCGTGGCTGGAGTGCTCGCCCCTGGCCACCAGCTTCCTACCGTCGTCGATCTCGCGAAGCGGTACAAGGTGTCGTTCGGGACTGCTCAGCGCGCCATAGCGCAACTGAGGGCCGCCGGGCTGGTGAGCGTGAGCCGAGGCAAGCGCGCCGTGGTCGTCGACCCGACCGCGACGCCCAACGCCGAGTCCGCGAAGGTAATCGGTTTGGGATCTTTCCGGCACTAGGCGAGTTCAGGGTGTGAGGTAGTACGATCAGCCACGAAGCCGGACTTACTTGCGTGTTATGCGGGAGATGATCACAGAGTTGCGAACCGCCTAGGTCGTTCGCAACTCTGTGGCCATCTCCCGCATAACACGCAAGTAAGTGCAGCTCCATCGCAATCGCAAGTCAGCAGAGCGCTCCTGCTCCTTATGGGCGCGTGCTCTGCATGGGTTGAGAAGGAGCTGCACGTGTTCGTATTGCCGTCTGGCACGCCGGGCTGGGCGATCTTAGGTGCCCTCGGCATCATCGCAGTTTCCCTTGTGATCGTTAGGGTTGCTGGACGCAGTCTTCCGACCAGCTCAGTGGACCGGAAAGAGTGGTGGGCAGACCGCAGGCAAGCCCAACGGCTGCGACGAGAGGCTCGTCGGAGTTGGCGCAGGGAGATCTGGCGTCGACGAGATGCCCGTCGAAACCTCTCAGCGGAGGTGCCGAAGGTCTATGTTGTCGTCATATCGACGAAATCTAGTGCTCGGAGAACGGGCCCGTAGATCTGCGTGGCAGGAACGAACCGCGTCAGGTCGGTGTGGTCCACCCAGATCGCTGCGACGTTCTCGACGACGTCGACGTTGCGTGCCTCGCCTGCCACGTAGTCACACAGGACGTACTCGCACAGCACGCCGGTCGTCGGGTGCAGTCGCGTGCCGAGCTTGCGCGTCACGACGCAATGGACGTCCGTTTCGGCGAGCGTCTCGCGTACCGCGACCACGGCCGGGTGCCCGCCCGGCTTGACGACTCCGGCGGGGAACTGCCACGAAATGCCGTTCGCGTCTTCGGACCGTCGGCAGACGATCAGCACCTCGGAGCCGCGGACCACGACGGCCACCGCAACCCGCAGCGGCTGAAACGTCGTCCCGGTCGGCCGGTCGAGCGGCGCAAGTAACTCGTCGATGGCGACGCCGAAGATGCGTTCCAAGAGGCGAGCGGTAGCCGGGCGGACCGTGCCGAGCGGTCTCCCGTCAGGGTGGACACCGGCGACGAGTCGGCCGAGGTGCCGAACGCTGAGCGTGCCCGGCTCGTCGTGTTCGCGCGAACTTCTCGGCGAACTCGGCGAATTCCTCGAAGGTCTGCCGTCGCTCCCAGATCAGCTGTTCGAGCAGCGTTCGGGGTGCCGGCTGTTCTCCGTCCCTGTCCTGCATCTCCGCTCCCTGAGTCATCCCTATGGCGCTCACAAGTCGTGTCGGGGTCCTGGTTGGCAACCCGCGCCCGCCAGAGACTTATTTCATTCTGTCACAAAGGTCAATTTTGACCCATCATGGAAGGCTTGCGGGTGAGCAACGAACGGCCGGGAAAGGTCGCTGGGTTGTATCTGAGCTGGCATCGCTGTGTCGCTGACGGTCGCGATCATGCGGTGATCGATGAACAGTTCTTGGCCGGGATGCAGGCGAGACAAGGGCGGTACGAGACGGTCTGCGGCCACGTCCTCAACGCCGAGTCGCTTCTCTTTGCGCCGGGTACTCCGTGCGCGCGCTGTCATACGTACCTGGCCGCGCTCGCCTCACTGCGCGATGTGGCCGCGCGGATGGCAGGCCCTCGGCATCGGAAGGGCAGCAGCTGGCGACGGCTGTTCGCTCGCTCCTGTACTCCGATCGGTGTCGGCCGGACCGAGGTTCCGTCGGGCACGGTCGGCACCCCGATCGCGCTCATTCCCGCCGGACGCCACGCGCTGCGGGGTGCCCGGTGACGGTGCGCCTGTTCCTTGCACGTCCGTTGCCGGGCACGGTCGGCGAGACGCGCCGAGTGGTCCACGTGTTCGAGGTACCGCCGGAAGACACGGTGCCCAAGCGGTTAACCGCGCTGTGCGGTTCGTCGTTCGGCCGTCGCGAGCTTGAGCGGCTCGACCATCCAAAAGGGATGCCGTGCGAGTCATGTCTACGGCGGACGCCCACCCCGGAACCCACCTCCGTGGTGGTGGAGGAGGGGCGTTCCATCCCGCTCGCGAACATCAGCATGGATCTCGAACCACTGCTGCTCGCGCCCAATCGGTTGTTCGTCGTGACGTTGCTGTCCGAGAGGCAGTGGTGCACGTACGGGTTCATCGGCACGGCCCTGGGGATCACCTCGCCGAGCCTTTCGAGGCACTTGGCCAGGCTCCGTGAGGCGGGAATCGTGGAGACCCACAAGTGTGGCCGAGGACTGCAAGCGCGCTTGACGCGTGAGGGAAGCGAGCGGCTTGTCAACCATCTGCAGGCGTTGCAAGCCGTGGTTTCTCGCGCAGCCATCCTGGTCGCGACAGCCGCTTGGAGCGACAGCCAGGCGGCGGGCTCGGATGCGTGACATCCGCCGGTGACGTCTCAGGTTGGAGTGCCTGGGCTGCCCAGCAGGACGGTTGAGACGGGTTTCGTAGGACCCGTCTCAGCCGTCACACACCACGTTTCCCCTGGTCGAAGATGATTTATACCCGTCACGCCGCTTGAGACGGCGTGACGGGTAACTGAGACGGGTTACGGGTCGTCCTCCTCGTCTCCGGGATCGAGCATGCCCGCCGCCACGGCGTCGACGGCCGCCCGGATGTCAGCCGTGGCGTAGCCGCGCACCTGCTTCGTCCGGCCGTCCTCGGCGGGCACCCGGAACCGCTCGGAACGGCACCCGTAGTCGCTCATCTGCCGCCCGAACGCGGTCGGCTCGACGTCGAGCGCGTCGACCAGTTCGGCAGTCGGCACGAAGTCCCGGCCACCGTCGCCGAGGTCATCACCGAGGTACTCGACGACGGCAGCAAGCGGCTCGGGCAGCTCGACCCGTTCGGCGGCCGCCGTCGCCGGTTCGTTGCTGCCCGACCCGATCGCGCGTGCCACAGCCGCGTGGTCGAGTTCGGGTTGGGTGTCCTGCCCGGCCGCATGTCCGGTGAGCGTTCCCGCTTCCTCCCGCAATGCCCGGCCTTGCTGGCAGATGGTCTGCCAGTCCTCGTTCGGCATGTAGTAGGTCCGGACCGTCATCGCGAGGACGTCGGCCCCGGCCGCAGTGTCGCCATCCGGCCGCAGGATGCCCACGCCCTTGTGAGACGGCAAGAGCCGACTGGAGTCGAACCCGCGCGTGTTCATCTGCTCGCCGAGCACGATGTTGGAGTCGCGCCAGTCCATCACCCGCAGCGCGAATCGCGAGCCGAGCACCGCCCGCAGCCCGGACGGGATGGTCTTCGAGTCCGGCCGCTGCGTGGCCAGCACGAGCACGATTCCGGCCGCAGGTCCCTTCTTCGCCAACCACGTCAGCAGCTCGCCGACGTAGTCACCTGTGTTCACCTTCTTCCCCTGGACCACGACGGGTGTCCGGTCCTCTAAGGGCACCTGCACCTCATCGATGAAGATTGCGGTGATCGGCATGTTCAGCGAGCTGTCGCGGGACATCTCCGGCGTGACCTTCGACTCCGGGCAGGTCAGGTCATCCAAATCCCGCATCCGCCGGAACCGGCCCTGAACCTCGCCGACCAGCTCGACCAGCCAGTCCACCAGGGTCAGCACGTGGTCAGGTTCATCGCCGGACATGAACCGGTGGGCGACCTGGCCGGCGGCATCCCAGTCCTTCCCGGCCTTGAAGTCCGCCACGTACAACCGGACCCACGCGTCCAGGATCAGGCCGGCGGCCGCGAGCCGGGCGGAGAACGTCTTGCCCTGCCGGGGGATCGCCCCGACGAGCAGGGACGTCCACACGAGCGGCAGGTCGACTCGCCGGTCCCGGGCATCCCGGCCGAACGGCACCGGCCGCCACGCGTCCCACCGGGACACCCCGAGCAGCGGCGTCCGCACGGGCGGCTTGCTGTAGGGGTCTTCATCGGCCACCCACATCGACACACGGCCGGCATGGCCACCGTTGCCGCGGACGCGTTCCACGATGAGCTGCACCTCATCGACTGCCAGCGCCGACGCGAGCGCATCCCGGTTCTTCACGACGTCGGCAGCCTTGCGGGTCGCCGGGAGATCGACCGTGATCGCCCACCCGTCGCCGACCCGCGTGGCGCGCTCGACCAGCCGAAGCGCTTCGTCCTTGCCGATCAACTTCGCGTCCCGGAACGCGTCCACCAGGACCTGCGGGTCCATCGTCCACGTCAGCGTCCGAGGACCGGCCAGCGCCGGTTTCCGGCCCGGACTGCCGACCTTTCGGCGCCCGAGGATCGCAAGCGTCACGGACACCACGGCCCCGGCGATCCACAGCGGATCGGAGCCGTACACGAGATCCACCACAGCCACCACGACAGCGGCGACGGCGGCCACTGCGCCGGTGACCTTCCACCGGAACAGCGTCAGCTCGCGGATCTCGGTGAACTTGTCGGCGAGCTTCTCCGACTCCTCGGCCGCCGTCCGGTAGTCGGCGACGCGGATCCACCGGCGCCACCACCGCGCGCCGACCACGAGACCGCGCACCACGGCGCCGCAGTAGCGCCACGGCGACCGCAGCACCGCCACCGTGGCGTCCTTTGCTGCCTGCACCGCCTGCGGCTTGCTCTTCAGCCACAGCGGCACCCGAGGCGAGTGCAGCCACCACCGCGCGAACCGGCGCCGGACGGTCCGGCGGCGTGGCTGCGGCAACGTGTCATCGATCAACTCGCCGTCCAGCACCGGCCCGACGTGCTCGACTGAGGACGCGACCCGGGCGGCAAGCGTCGTGCCGTTCACGGACTCAGCCGTTGTGTTCACGGAGACGTTCTCGGCGTTCATGACTCGTGCTCCCTTCCGGGCTCGGTGGTGTCGAGTTCCGCCGCGAGCGCGGCGGCGAGCCGAGGTGACAGGCCGCGCGAGCAGCCGGTGACCTCACGAACCCACGCCGGGGTGACGACGACGCCGACCGACCAGGCAGCACGCGCGTCGGCGAGGTAGTCGGCAAACAACTTGCGTCGCGCGACTGCCGTCCGGTGCGGCTTGCGCTCGGCAGGCTCCTGAACCACCGGCGCACTGACTGGCTCGGTCTGGTCGACGGCATTCGTGAACGCCACGTTCACAGCCTCGGTGAGCTTGTCCCGTAGATCCGTGATCGCCTCAGCAGCCGCGAACACGATCAGCGGAGGCACAGAGTGCAGCACAACCCCGGACAACGAACCGGCTGCAAACGACGCCCACGTGTTCATGACGTAGGTGGCGCCGAGCGCGAGCCACTTCGCCGCGCGAACCCACCGGCCCGTGTGGACCTGGTACCGCGCGGTGACCTGCTCGGCCCGCAGGATCGCCAGCAGTACCAGCGACACCGTGGGGTCGAGCAACCACGCGGCCAACCATGGCAGCGACCACGCGACCGAGCCGGCGGAGGCGAACCACTGCACGTTGGCCATCGTGAACGCCAGCCCGAGCACGATCCCGGCCCAGCACAGCCGGTCCACCTGGGACCGGACGCGCTCGACCCGCAGAGCGATCACGTCAGGGTGGTCCTGCCAGCGGCGAACCTCAGCCGCGTCCGCAGCGTCGAGCGCCAGCCGCTGCGCCCTGGTCGGGCCGGGCGGCCGCCCGGAGGCGGCCACCCCTTCCAACCCTCGGAGTTCTTTCGTGTTTTCCGTCATCGCCGACCACCGCCGTGCCTGGTGGTGTCCATCGACGTGACCGTCAGAGCCCGGGTGAACACGTGGGCGGCGATCAGGTCCGGCACACCGAGCACCACGAGCAGCAGCGTCGGATTGCCGGGGTGCGTGATCACCAGCCACTGAACGCCCGTGAACGCGGCACCCGTGAACAGGACGCGTCCTGCCAGCGAGACGACCCGTGCGGATGCGCGGGCCGCGTCGGCGGCGCGGCCCGCCTTGCGTGTACCGAACCGCCAGACCACGAACAAGGCGAGCAGGACACCGATCCCGGCGAGGATCTGAGTCGGCGTGAGGTTGACCGTCATCGCTGCTCACCCCGTCCGCGACCGGCGCGGCGCTCCCGCCAGGCCTGATGGACGGCCCGTCGGTCGGACTCCGGCAGCGCGCCCCAGACCCCGACCGTGTCGGCGCCGGCCGACCGCAGTTCGAGTTCCAGACACTCGCTCATGACCGGGCACCCGGCGCACAGCCGAGCTGCCAGTTCCCGGTCCGGTTCGTCCTCTCCGGACAACTCCGGCATCTCTGAGCGGTCGAAGGCCCAGAAGCACAGGCCGTCCCGCGTCACCACCTCGGCGAGCACGTCGTCCGGCACGACGGCGTACCGATCGAGGTAGGCGGCAATCTTTTTGAAGTTGTCCCGGCTCACCACGACGCACCTCCCGCCCGGTCGGCTTCGCGCTCCATCCGGCGCTTGGCGATCAGTTCGGCGAGGTCGATGCAGCCGCCCGACGCCGTGACCTCGGCAATCAGCTCGTTCAGGGCGGCGGCGGGAACGACGTACCGAGTGCGGATGCGGACTGCGGGGAAGGCGTCGTCCCGGATGGCGCGGTACAGCGTCACCGGGTTGACGCGCAGAATGCGCGCCACTTCCCCGACTGTGTAGAACGTCGGTCCGACGTTCAGGTTGGTATCCATGAGTGACCCTTTGATCGAAAGACTTATTTAATCCATGAATATGGGATGATTTAATCCCGAAAACGCACAAAGAGGCCCGAATGTGTCCGCGTGGGCGCGGAGAGTGGGCCGCGGAATCGCGAGCCGCGCTAGTCTCGGCGTCGAGGCGGAGCGCGGAGGGATACGTGTCGGAAGACTGGGCGGCAGTCGCAAGAGCGATCAATCAGCGCATGGCCGAGCTCGATCTCAGCCAGCGCGAGCTCATTGCGCGCTCGCAGGTCTCCAAAGCGACCGTCCGCGAAATCCAGCACAACACGGCGCAGCGGCGTCGGAGCGACCGCACGCTTGAGGCGCTGTCCCTCGCGCTTGACCTGCACGCTGGCCACCTGGCCGCGGTGCTTGCAGGCCGTCGGCCACCGGAGATAGGGGAGCCGGCGCCGCGCGGTGACGACGATATTCCTGGTCGCCTTGCAGTCATCGAGCATCAACTGCGGGAAATCACTGCTCGGCTCCGTGAAATGAGTGCGGTGAACGAACGCCTCGACGAGATAAGCATTAGCGTCGAAACGGTGCTCGACCGCATCTCGAACGGGCGGGAACCGCGTCGCTGACTGGGGGTTCGGATGGCTTGTTTTCATGCATCTCAGTCAACGCCGAACCGTCGTATCAAACGATGCATGACCAGTGCTGTTCCGGTGCATAGCCAGTGCAGAAGCAGTGCACTTTCCGGCCTCCGGAGGTGCGCGTGGACTTCGTAAGCGAGTGGACCGGGCGGACCGCGGCCGCTCTGCAGGCTGCTCTACGGATGAGCAATGAGGCCTTCGCGAAGCACCTGGACATCGCGGTGAGAACGGTCGCCGCGTGGCACGCTAAGCCGGACGTCACGCCGAGACAGGAGATGCAGGAGCTGTTAGACACGGCCTTCGAGCGTGCGTCAGTGTCGGCCAAGGCGCGGTTTAAACACCTGGTCGAGCTGGATGACGGGCACGGGACTCCTGGCGTCAGCCGTGAGTCGGTCCAGGCTCTGACGGTCGCGATCGCCGTCGTGACCGATGAGTCGCGAGTCCTCATCGTGTGCCGGCGCGGTGACGATGGCGACGGCGTCTCCTGGCAGTTCCCGGCGGGGATGGTGAAGCCTGGACAGGCGCCGGAAAGTGTGGCGATCAAAGAGACTCTCGGTGAAACGGGGGTGCACTGCGCTGTGGTGCGAAAGCTCGGTGCGCGGCTTCACCCGATTACACACGTCCAGGCGGAGTACATGCTGTGTGAGTACCTGACGGGGGAGGCGCAGAACATGGATGTCCTGGAGAATGTTAATGTGGCTTGGGTTGAAAAGTCTAAGCTGACGAAGTTCATACCGGCGGATCGAATCTTTCCGCCCATATTGGAAGCCTTAAAGGAGTCGGAATGACCGAAACCGCGGCAGTCGGCGAAAAGAAGTCGATCGCATCCGCTATCACCGTGCACGAGGGTCGCGTGCTCCTTGTGCGACGTCGTGTCAAGGAGGGTAGTCTTTCGTGGCAGTTCCCCGGTGGAGAAATTGAGGAAGGTGAGTCGGCGACCGAAGCCGCGGTTCGCGAGACGCGCGAAGAGACCGGCCTTGAAGTCAAAGACGTATCTGTGCTTGGTGAACGCGTCCACCCGAACACGGGACGTACGATGATTTACGTCGCGTGTCAGGTTGTCGGCGGTACGGCGACCGTTGTCGACGATGACGAACTCGCCGAACTTGCTTGGTCAGATGGCACGCAGTTGACAGATTACGTTCCTTACCCGTTCTACGGTCCGGTGCAAGAATTCCTTGATGGAAACCTGTCCAGCTGATTCAGTGTTACCACGCCCATAATGGCCGGAGGATAAAGCGCTCCCATGATGGACTTTCTGTCGCGCTGGGACTGGGGAAATGTCCCGTCATGGGCTGGCGCAGTGTCGCTACTTTTGGCCTTTCGTATATTCCTGCGCGACAGGAATAATTCCGAAAGGCGGCACGTGGATAAGTTGGGAGTTTGGTTTGTCACGGAATACCGTCCCGTCGAGCCATGGCGTACCGACCCTGTCGACAACATTCGCGTGGTAGCCCATGTCAGAAATGCCAGTGAGACTCCTATTGAAGTCGCGCAGTTGGCGTATGAAGTAGGCACTGTCTGGAGTGTTGCGGACCGGGCGCAGTGGACCCCTCCGAAAGAAGACGAGGAGTTCGTGGGCCCGGGTATTTGGATGCATGGGCCTGGTCTAGACTCTGCCAAATGCTTCAATGGTGACTTTGTGGTGCCGCCAGGCGAAACCTTAGAGCTCCCCAACGTATTGAGCGTGGTTAATATGGCTCCCGAGGACGCAAAACAGCTCACTGTCTTCGGGGGCGTAAAATGCCATACACTATGGGTGCTCGCCATCGACAACGCAGGTCGTCGATGGCGGCTAAGTCCCCGGCAAGGCGCGGCGCATCCCGTTGGGGTTCTTACTCGTAGGCGTGATTTCTATCCAAAAGGCTGGGGGCACAACTTCACGCCCAGTCCACTACGCAATTTTTTCGCAAAAATTCGGTCTCGTGTCAATGGTAGGTGAGCTAGGCAAAAGATTCGGACTTGCAAACGGCCTGAACTACTATCTGTGGCCGCGGGCCGTTTAGCTCCCCTAATGCAATACGTCGCACAAGCGTTCGCTTACTACGTCAGCATGTAGTAAGGCTGGGATCGGTATGCCGCCAACAGAAATACGTTCACTTGCAACATCCCCAACTGAGTCTGACGGTAGTTCGTCCAGTAGGGCAATCGCCCGCTTTGCCCACTCGCTGGCTGCGTCGAAACGACGCTTGCCATCAATATCATTGTCGCGGTAGCGGAACGCCAACGCGTACGCGGTTTCAGCTGCTGCCCGCTTGTTGCAAATGAATTCGGCATCAAACGCTGCATGAAGGTCGCTAAGCGACACGCGGTTCTCAGTCTCGTGGGCCATGATGGCACCTGTTAGTATGCGAATTTTTCGGCCATTGTCTCGTATTCGAACTGCTCTGCTTCGGCGAACCAAAGTTCAACTTCATATTTGGCTTCTTCCGAGTTGCCGGACGCATGCACGAGGTTCATAACGGCTTTGCCACTCGCTTCGGATGATGACTTCGTCTGGTGGGCGTAGTCGCCTCGCACGGTGCCGGGAGCGGCGTCGCTCGGGAACGTGCCGCCGATGATCTTCCGCACCTTGGCCACCGCGTCGACTCCTTCGAGCGCAAGCGCGATGACTGGCCCAGACTGCATGAAAGCGGCAGTCGTGTTGTAGACGCTAGCTCCGGCGCGCTCTTCAAGGTCGAAGTAGTGCTTTCGAGTGAAGTCGGCGTCCATGTGCTTCATTTTGACGCCAACGATTTTCAAAGCAGCGTCTTCGAAGCGTAGAAGGACACGGCCGGCAAGTCCTCGCGCGAGCGTGTCCGGCTTGAGCAGGACGAGCGTTCGCTCGACGCCGAGGTCAGAGGAGTCGGTCATGTTATCCCTTTCGTCATAGGAACGAAGTCGATCGTCGTGTTCTTGTAATTGGCAGACTAAGAGAAAACTACAAGGTCGTCTTCAATAGAATTGCTTCTGCTTCGGCGATTCCTGGAGGAAGTAGCGTTACCGTTCCTGACGTCTCGTCAAATTCGATAAGGCGCTCCTTGTGTGCTGGCCGCAAAATATCTCGACGTAGTCGAGCCTTTTGTGGATGCTCAAGCCACGCCAAAAGCTCATTTTCGGACACGGTATCGGGCTTGGATAAAAGTAGAAGGAGGGCGCGCTGCCTCCAGGTCAACCCTTGAGCTAAGACCCTGCGCTTGTCGCCATCTATCCACAGTAGTTCCGTTTCGCGCTGCGTTAGAGACTCAATAACCGCCGCGGCCTCATCTGTCGACAGTGA
Organism: Amycolatopsis sp. NPDC051716; assembly: GCF_040681595.1. Lineage (NCBI taxonomy): Bacteria > Bacillati > Actinomycetota > Actinomycetes > Pseudonocardiales > Pseudonocardiaceae > Amycolatopsis > Amycolatopsis sp. NPDC051716. The sequence continues at coordinate 387,712 of NZ_JBFAZA010000002.1, forward strand.
GTGCAACTCTCTAATAATTTCGGAGAGCAGCCATTTGCTCATGTAGAGAACAACTGTTGCATCCATGTGGTTCGGATCGATGCTTGCGCCTGCGTGTCCGACGCCCCGGTTATTCCTGATTTCGTATAGGGCGACGATAATTCTAGGTATTTGGATTCTGAACGATCGACTTGCGTTCGTTTCCTTCTCTAACTGCTTGCAAGCGTCGAGCATATTGCGGGGGCCGCTTGCGCGAGGTGGGTAATTGCCGTCGATGTGTCCTCGGACAACGCTGTACGCTGCTTCGCAGAGCTTGCCGCCGTTAAGCTCTGCGGGCTCCCAATGGCGCTGCCTGTAGTTCTTAGCTATTTCGTTGAAGGCGCCAAGTAGGTCGTCCCGCAGTCCGGAAGGTAAGACACTCAGGGCCGAAGATGCTGAAACCGTCATTTTGCGCCGACCTTCAGCCGAGTCGAGACACAATCCATTGCACGCCTTCATGTGTTAGTTTGTAAGTTTTCCTTGCCTGCTTTGAGCTGCCAGACTTCTTGAGCTGCAAGACTAAGGCAGGTTTCCTGGTCTGATTGGCGGTTAATGACTTAGTCACATTCCCAAGAGCATGGCCCAGGTGTTTTAGCTCGGCGTTGGCTTCGGCTCCGCCAAAAGAAGGCTTTCCTAGTACAATCTGGAACCAGTATCCTGCGACGAGCGCTTTTTCGGGTTCCGTCTTAGGGGCTACGGCATGGAAAAGCTCGGCGAAATGCTCGAAGCGAGAGTCGCTCGGTTCTTCTGTCGGTGTCGTCGTTGGCTTGGAGACGCTTGCTGGAGGAACTTCTGAGGCTTGCGTCGCGAGTGCCGGTGTGTCCAGCCCTGCGGTATTCGGGATTGATGTGTCGTACCGATCGAATGCCCAACGAAGTACTCGACTGCGGACTGTGTCGTCGAGTGGTGCTAGCGCGGAGGTCAAGGCTGACATTGCCTCGATTTCCGGGTCAATCTGCGAGTTGGTCACCTGGTTTGCCTCTCGAGCTGCCAGCGGAAGTAACCGGACAGGTTACCAAGCGGGCGACAGTTTGCAGCGGCACGATTGGGTGATTGTCGCTGACTTGTCAGCCAGGCCGGTTGCCGTGCGGAGGAGGTCTGTCTCGGCCGGCGGATGCACGCGTGTGCTTGTCGCACGTTGTATCCGCAACCGTCGGTGTGCCCGGAAGCGGCATACCTGTCAACGGCCCGGGCGCGACACGGGGTCACGTTGAGTGACGAAGGCGCAACGGGTCCGGCGCGCCACAAGCCATAAGCTCGCTCGGCCGACGTGTAGCCATCTGTGTCGCGAACTGGAGCACCTCGGGCAGCTTCGAGCGCGTGTAGCCATACTTCGAACAACTGAAGTACCAGGTAGACAGTGTTGTGATGAGAATCACAGACACTCGTAATGAATAGGTCAGGGGTTCGATTCCCCTAGGCGGCTCCGCAGGTCAGGCCCCCATCCGAGACACCTCGGGTGGGGCTTGATTCGTCTGGTGAATGTCTAAGACGCCTTGCCGGGGATGGCGAAGATTCCGCAGGCTCACCCATCGCGGGGAAGGCCACTCCATCGCGACGGCGCTCCGATGGACCAGTTCGTCACGACGGTGCTGCTGTGCTCGACCACCCGCGAGATCTCCTGAATCGGCATACCCGAAGCCACCGGTTGGCCTCGGTCTGCAAGCCCAGGCGGGCTCTCAACTCGCATGTTCAGAGGTTCCTTTCTTGTTCAAGGCGGCTAGCGTCGATCAGCACCGTGCGTAACAGTGCGAGCGGAAGAAGCGACTGTGTGCGGTAGCAGAGGGAGGAGTCATGGTGGCTGGTCAGGTTGTGCCGATGCGCTTCGGTGGAGTCGAAGTACTAGTAGCGACGGTCCCTGTGGCGGGAACGGAACCAACGTCGAAGTTCGGTGATGCCGGCGCGAAGGCACTGGATGCGTTCAGCCGAGCGCACGAGGTGATCGTCGGTGCGGCAGCGTCCACAGTTGAGGTCCTGGGCAAGCTGGCAGCCGAGTCGGCGCGGCCGACCAAGCTGGAAGTCGAGTTTGGGCTCGGGTTTTCGGCCAAAGGGAACGTGATCGTCGCGGGCGGATCGGTCGACGCGACATTGAAGGTGAAGCTGACCTACGAGCCCGACGCTGCGAAGTAGCCCCCATGTCGCCGGACTCGCGCATTCGCGCATATCTGGGGCGAGTGCTCACTGACGAGGGCGCCTCGGTTGGTACGTGTTTCCAGGTATCGCCGGGTGTGCTGGTCACGGCGTGGCATGTCCTGAACGATCTCGGCCGTGGTGCCGAACATGACACCGTTAGCGTCGACGCGCTCAACGGCGCGACCGAACCCGCCACGGCAGAGGTCATCCGGACCGATCCGCTGCACGATCTAGCCGTGCTGCGGGTGGCACAGCCGTTGCCCGACTCGGTGGCCGGTTGGTTCGCGACTGACTGGGCGCAGCTCAACGATCCCGTCGTGGTCACCGGGGTCGTTGAGGTGGACGACCCCGAACATGAGTACGGGCACCTGGACGCACCCGGCTTCTGGGCGGGTGGGACAACCCGCGACCGGCAGGTGCCGCTGGGGCGGTTGTCGGCCAAAGACGTCATGAAGGGCATGAGCGGCGCCCCGGTCCGGCGAATCTCCGACGACCGGGTGGTCGGGGTCGTGTCGGCCCGCTACAACGCCGCCGATGGCTGGCTGGAGCATTCGGTGTGGGTCGCCCGTACCGAAGACGTCGAGAGGCTGCTCGCCGACGTCGCGGACGTGACGGTCGACGGCGCGCCGGATCTGGGCGAGGCTGTCGACCTGGTCCTGTCGGTCACCGAGACAGAGGTCCGGCTGACCGGTCCAGGTACTTCTGTCGTCGCGTCGCATCGCGGGGTCAGCCCAGGGTTGGTTGCGGCGCTGGGCGATGTGCGCCGGGCCCGGGCACGCGCTGGCGCTGTAGACCGCACGATCACGTCCGACGCGGAACGGGCCGAGTCGATGGGAGCGGTATCGCTGCGGCGGGCTGGGCAGTTGCTGGCGGAATCGTTCTTGCCCGGTCCGGTCGCGGACGCGCTGGCGCGGATGGTGCGGCGAGCCACGGCAGAGCACGTGCCGGTGCGCATTGGTGTGGACGCGCCGGGATGGCCCGGCTTGCCCTGGGAGGCCCTGCCGGACCCGGAGTCCTCCCGGCCGCTGGCGTTGTGCCCGCTGGTCACGGTGTTCCGTCAGGTGCGAGCACCGAAGGTTCGCATGATTGCGGGGCCGCTGCGGATTCTGGTCGCGATCTCCGCCCCGGAGCACAGCGGCGGTGCGGTGCTGGACTACGAACGCGAACTCCGCAACGTGGTCGCGGCGGTCCGCGGCGCCCGCGCCGGGGAGGCGGACGTGCGGGTGGTGCCATTCGCGACGACCGCGGCGATCCGCGCCGCCCTGGACGAGGCGCCCGCACACGTCTTGCACCTGTCCAGCCATGGTGGCCCTGGTGTCCTCTACCTCGAAAACGAGGACGGCACTGCCCGAAAAATGACCGCGGAAGAGCTGGTGGAGGAGGCGGTCCCACCAGGGAAGATGCCGCCGGTGATCTGCTTGGCCGCCTGCTACACCGACGTTCCCGGCGAAGAGGGAGCGCCGTCGCTGGCGGCGAACCTGATCGAGCATGGCGCGAGCGTCGTGATCGGGACTGAGACCTCCGTGACCGACTGGTATGCCACCTCGCTCTTCGCTCGCGTGTACCAGGAACTCGCTCAGTCTTCGGTCCCGGACGTGGTGGCTGCGGTCGCTGATGCCCGTCGGATCGTTCAGCTGCAGCTGGCTGCCTCGCAGCATCCGCGGGAGAGCGCCCTGGCCGCACTGGATGAGTGGAGCGTTGTCACTGTCCTGGCTGGCTCCGGCTCGACACGGGTATTCGACCCGGCAAAACACGAGCCACCGGCGATGCGGGAGAACAAATCCGTGGCCGGCTTGCCGTGGCGTGGTCACGGCAACTTCGTTGGACGCCGCCGCGAACAGAGAGCCTTGCCAGCCGCTTTGGCTGGGCGTGCGGTCAGCGGTGTTGTGCTGCACGGAATCGGTGGTGTCGGGAAGACGACCTTGGCCGCGGAGCTGCTGCAGCATCTGCAGTTTCCGGTGATTGCCGTGTGTGCAGGCGAAGTGTCGGTAGATGACGTGCTCGCTGCGGTGACCGGTGCGTTGCGGCGTCATCTGGCGACACAGGGCCGCAACGAACAGCTGCTGCGCATTGTCGGCTACGCCGACCAGGTCAGCGAGGCGTGGCAGGACCGGTTCACTGTCTTACGCGAACACGTGTTCAGCCAGGTCCCGGTGCTGCTGGTGCTCGACAACTTCGAGGACAACCTCATTGACCGGCAGCTCGGCGACGACGCGCTCGCAAATCTGCTGGCCCGCTGGGCGATGGATCCGGGCGAGAGCCGGTTGCTGGTTACGTCCCGTTATGAGTTCGCGTTGCCCGGTGACGCTCACCGGAATCTGCGGTCGTCGCTGGTCGGGCCAATGTCGATGGCCGAGACGTTCAAGCTGATTTGGGCACTGCCAGCGCTGGACCAGCTGGAAGATAATGATCTCGAGAGGGTGTGGCGGCTGGTCGGTGGGCATCCCCGCAGCCTCGAATACCTCGACGCTCTCCTCAACCACGGGCACGCCCGTTATCACGACGTCACCGCACGCTTGAGCAAGGCGCTGCAGGCCCATCCCGAGGCTCGGGCTGCGGTGACTGCCGACAGGCTTGATGCTGTGCTGGCGCAGACGGTGACGCTGATCGCTGATGAGGTCCTGCTCGACGCACTCGTGCACACAATCGAGGAGCACCCCGGTGCACGTGAACTGCTGCTCGGCGCGTCCGTCTACCGGGAACCGGTAGAGCTCGCTGCGCTGCTGTTCCAGATCGGGGACGTCAACGAGGACGCTGCACATGTGCCGGACCGCCGAGGCTCGCAGCAACGTATCCTAGCTGTGCTTGAACAACACCACATCCCGCTGGCCGAGTTCGACGTCGGCAATTCGCCAGCGCAGGTGCTGGCCCAGATTCAACCCGACCTCGACGAACTCGCGGCTATGCCGACACCACCACGGGCGACGTCATACGACCTTGGCGACCTCGTCGCGGAGCTGGCAGCGACCACTCTGCTGACCGCAGACTCTGAGACCAGCACAGTGTTTGTGCATCGCTGGACCGCCTCCGCTCTCGAACGCCGCTGCCACGACGACGAGCTGCAGCAAGCACACCGCAAGGCTGCGGAATACTGGAACTGGCGCATCAAGGTCTGGCCTCAAGACCGCGACGCGGACCTGCACGACGCGCTGGAGGCGCGCCACCACCTCATCGCGGGTGACCAACTCGACGATGCAGAAGCGATCAGTCAGGTCGTCGCTCGCCGGCTTCATGTCGTGGGCGCCTGGGATCACGAGCTAGCACTCATTCATCACACACTCGCTGTCCTGGCACGCACACCGAGACAAATAGCCTATTGGCAGCACGTGCTCGGCATGCTCGCCCAGGCTCGGGGTGACTATGCCGAAGCCGAACGTCGCTACACCGACTCCTTCACCATCCTGGAGGAGCTCGGCGACCGCGCCGGCATGGCCAGCAGTTACCACCAGCTCGGCATTCTCGCCTACCTCCTGGGTGACTATGCCGAAGCCGAACGCCGCTACACCGACTCCCTCGTCATCAATGAGGAGCTCGGCGACCGCGCCGGCATGGCCAGCAGCTACCACCAGCTCGGCATGCTCGCCCAGGCCCGGGGTGACTATGCCGAAGCTGAACGTCGCTACACCAGCTCCCTCGCCATCCTGGAGGAGCTCGGCGACCGCGCCAACATGGCCAGCAGCTACGGACAGCTCGGCATTCTCGCTCAGACCCGGGGTGACTATGCCGAAGCTGAACGTCGCTACACCGACTCTCTCGCCATCCTGGAGGAGCTCGGCGACCGCGCCGGCATGGCCATCAGCTACCACCAGCTCGGCATTCTCGCCCAGATCCGGGGTGACTATGCCGAAGCCGAACGCCGCCACACCGACTCCCTCGTCATCAATGAGGAGCTCGGCGACCGCGCCGGCATGGCCAGCAGCTACCACCAGTTCGGCATGCTCGCCCAGGACCGGGGTGACTATGCCGAAGCTGAACGTCGCTACACCGACTCCCTCGCCATCCTGGAGGAGCTCGGCGACCGCGCCAAAATGGCCATCAGCTACCACCAGCTCGGCATGCTCGCCCAGGTCCGGGGTGACTATGCCGAAGCTGAACGTCGCTACACCGACTCCCTCGCCATCCTGGAGGAGCTCGGCGACCGTGCCAACATGGCCTTCAGCTACGGACAGCTCGGCATTCTCGCCCAGGACCGGGGTGACTATGCCGAAGCTGAACGTCGCTACACCGACTCCCTCGTCATCAATGAGGAGCTCGGCGACCGTGCCGGCATGGCCAGCACAGTCAGTCAGCTCGGAACTCTCGCTGAAGCGATGAACGACCATGTCGGTGCTGTCACGCGTCACGCGCGCGCCGCCTACTTGCGTTTCCAGCTGCAGCTACGCGAACAGGTTTTTGATCTTCGGCGACTTCAGTCCCTCCGCGAAGTGCTGGGAGTGCAACGATTTGCCGAGGCAGTGCGAGGAGCTATCGGCGAAGACGCAGCTACTGCACTGACGACTGTTCTGGAAAGCGACGGGGTCAAAGATTAACCGCCCAAGAACTCGCTGACGTACCACTTTCAGTAGGGCGACCATCTACTCGAACCGCTACACCGACATCCGTAGCCGCTGACCAGTCATTCGCGAAGGCAACTTTCCAACCGCTAGCGCGATAGCCTGTTCCCACTCCTGCACTGCTGTTGGTGGTCCCACAACGGTCGCAGGCGACACAGCGGCGCGTTCTGGCGGTCAGTTTGTTGGTTAAGGCGGAAGGTAACTCCCGCCTTAAGTTGTACATAGAGCCAAACCCCACCCCCCCCCAGCTCGGGTGAGGTCTGGTAAGCTGACCGATGGTCAATTCTTACAGTTGGTGGACGGCGGACACTCCGGAGGCACCTGTCGCAGGGAAGATGCGGTCCATCGCGACAGCGCCCGACTCGACCACCGGCCGGATCTGCTTCCGATAGACCAGCTCCGTCACGGCCGTGCTGCTGTGCCCGACCAACCGCGAGATCTCCTCGATCGGCATCCCACCGTCCGAGAGGATCGAGACGAAGCTGTGCCGCAGCTCCCGGGGGGTCCACTGCGTCGGCTTGAGCCCGGCCGCCTTGATCACCCGGCGGAAGTCCCGCCGGACGTTGTTGACGTCCCGCTCGGTGCCGACGTTGGTCGCGAAGACCAGGCCCTGTTCGCGCCAGTCGTCGCCCGCGACGGCCTTCACCGCCTGCTGGGCCACCCGGTGGTCCTCCAGCGCCCTCACAGCCCGCTCAGGCAGCGCCAGCGTGCGCCGGGACTTCCGCGTCTTCGTCTCGCCCTTGGCGCGGACCGAACGCCACACCTTGACGTTCGGCGGGATCGCCGGCGTCGCGTCCGGCTTGCCCACCAGGTCCACGTAGTCCCAGGTGAGCGGGCGCATCTCCTCGGTTCGCGCGCCGGTCAGCAGGGACACCACGATGTAGGCGCGCATCGGTGACGACTCCGCCGCCGCGAGCACCGCTTCGGCCTGAGCGAGCGTGAGCGCCTTCGACGGACGCCCAGTCCCCTTCCCCGCTGGAAGCTCGTCGCACAGCAGGACCACGTTGTATCGGACCCGCTTGCGTACCTGAGCGCGGTTGATCGCCCGGCGCAGGATCGAGCGGAGGTTGCGCAAGGTCGAGGTCACCAGCACTTCGGCTTCCTCCGCCAGCCAGTCGTCGACTTCGAGCTTCACCAGCGGTCGGGCGTCGATCGCGGGAACGATCGGGTTGTTGACCAGGGAACGGACTCCCGTTCGCCGGGTGACTTAGCCGCGCTCAGCGAGCAGCTCCAGGCCTCCCGGGCCAAGTCGCAGCACTGACGGGACCAGTTCCGTCGTCTCGTACGGGGACCCCAATACCTGCTCCCGGATCGTCTCCGCCAAGGCGGAATCCTCCCTCGCGACGTACATCTCGTCCGGGCAAGGGAGGCCGACGATCAAGCTGTGGCCCGCACCGAACTGCTGCGACAGCTGGAGGTACAGATCGGGCAAAGCCAGCGCGGACGCCGCCAGGAGGTTCTCCCGGACGACCGACACCAGCACGTCCGGACCCGAACGGCCGACCTCGAAGCGAAGCCCGCGGGCCAGGCTCTGGTAAGCGACGCCGGCAAGGTCCGGGGCGCCCATCTCCTCGTGCTGGTGCCGAGTGATGTGATGCATCCCGATGGTGCCTCGCGGGGTTCGCCCCACCACCGCGAACGCCACCGACAAGCGGCCGGGGACCAGGGGCTGGTGCGGGAGTGTGTCGAGCAAGCCGGCGCGGGGGGATGCTGTGCTCCACAGCACCGGGAGCACCTCTTCGGCCCGCTTTTCGGCCATCGCCGCGCGGGCTTCGGCGAATGCGTGCTCCCAGTCGCCGGTGGCCGGGCGGGGGAAGCTGTACGTGCACTCGGCCTTGCGGAAGTGCCTGGCCATGAACTTCTGGTCCGTCGTGGACGGCTGCCATTCGCTGTACACCGCCGAAACCGCCGATGCGCGCACCTTGTGCTGCCGCCGGACGGTCGTCCACGCCTGCTCGACCGCGTCCTCGGCCTGGGTGGGGGCGCTGGCCAGCACCGGCTCGTCGAAGCCTTTGATGCGGAAGACGACGAGGTTCTCGGACACGTCGTCGTTCACCGGAACTCCCCCCCCCCAAAGCCGCATACCGCCTGTTTAGCACAACCGACGCACCGCCGGACGGCGATCGGAAACCACCCGTACGGGGATGGCGAAGGGCCCCCGGCCGGCAGCCGGGGGCCCTTCGGACGGACTGGGGTTACTTCGGCGGGGTCACCTTCACCACCGTCGCCTTGGCGTCGCCGCGGGGCGTTCGATAGGTGATCTCGTCGCCCGCCTTGGCGCCGACCAGGGCCAGGCCCAGGGGGCTGTCCGAGGTGATCGCGTCCGCGTCCTCGCCCGGGACCGTCACGACCTGGAACGTCTCTTCGTCTCCGTCGGGGAAGCGCAGGGAGACCACCGTGCCGTCCGGGAGCTGGCTGTTGCCGTAGCCGCCGTGCTCCATCTTGGCCGCCAGGTCGGCGATCTGGCGGTCCAGCCGGGCCGCGGCCTCCGCCCGGTCGATCACGTCCGCCTGGTCCGCCGCGTCCCCGGTGCGTTCCTGCTCGCCGGGTTGCGGCGCGAGGGCTGCCCGCTGCGCGCGCAAGTTCTCGATTTCCTTCTCCAGCTGGCTGCGCGCAGCCGGGCTGAGCCCCTTGTCCCCTGAGATCACCATGCCGGGCATTGTCCGCCGCGCGGACCGGGGTGGCCAATCCGGTTTTTCACCCGAAAGCCGCTCACAGGACGTCTGCCCTAGGATTTCGGGTCCGGCGTCCAGGAAGAAGGTAACGAGAATCACCGTGAGCGCAGTCCCCGGCCGCAGCGAGCAGCTCTCGCCGAACCAGCTGGCCAAGCAGGAGCAGATCGTCGAGGCCGCCCGCGTCGTCCTCGCCCGCGACGGGCTCGCCGGGTGCACCGTCCGGGCCATCGCCGACGCCGGCCCGCTCACCAAGAGCGCGATCCACTACTACTTCGCCGACATCGACGTCCTCATCGACCGGGCGATGGCCGCCCACATCACCGCCTTCGCCGCGGGCCTGCGCGAGGTCGCCGCGAAGCACGACGAACCCCGCGAGCGGCTCTTCGCCGTCCTCGAGGAGTACCTGAGCGTCTTCGCCGCGAACCCGAACGCCGCCTTCCTCTGGTTCGAGTACTGGATCGCCGCCGGTCGCGCGCAGCACCCGCAGGCCATCGACGTCATGCTGACGTCGCTCACCGAGCTGCTGGCCGAGCTCCTCGCCCCGCTCGACGTCGACGACCCGCGGGCCCGGGCTCGCGCGCTGCTGTCGTACCTGCTGGGCACGGTCGTCCAGCAGCGCGTGCGCCCGCGGTCGTTCGCCACGCTGCGTGCCGACATCGAGGCGCTCTGCTTCGCGAACTACGGGTAGAAACCGCCAATAGATCCGTACTGCTCCGGATTGCGCCCTACGTCCGGCTCCCGCCAAGGTCGAGGAACCCCCGAGAGCAGGAGACGTGATGCGCACACGAACGTGCATGGCAGCGGCCGCGGCCGTCCTCTTGGTGCTCACCACCGGCGGCCAGGCCGGTGCCGCCCAGCCCGGCGGACCGCAGGTGTACGAGGTGACCGGCGCCGCCACCGCCCAGGAGCGCACCGAGGTCGCCCGGACCGGCGCCGACATCCTCGACGCCGACGGCGTGACGACCACGGTCGTCGCCAACCCCGGCGAAGCGGCCCAGCTGCGCGCGCTGGGCTTCGGCGTCAAGGCGCTCGGCAAGGTGAACCGGCCGCAGGGCGCCGCCACCGTCGAGGACTTCCCGGCCGGCTACACCGGCTACCACACGTACGCGGAGACGCAGACCGAGCTGCAGAAGGCCGTCGCCAACTACCCGTCGCTCACCAAGCTGGGCAGCGCCGGCACCTCGTACGAAGGCCGCGCCCTCTCGCTGATCAAGATCAGCGACAACGCCGCCACCGACGAGAACGAGCCCGAGGTGCTCTTCACCTGCAACCAGCACGCGCGCGAGCACCTCACCACGGAGATGTGCCTGCACATCGTCCAGCGGCTGACCAGCGGGTACGCGACGGACCCCGCGATCAAGCGGCTCGTCGACAGCACCGAAATCTGGGTCATCCCGAGCGTCAACCCGGACGGCTCCGAGTACGACATCTCCGGCGGCACGTTCCACAGCTGGCGCAAGAACCGCCAGGGCCCCGGCACGGACACCAACCGCAACTGGGGCTACAAGTGGGGCTGCTGCGGCGGTTCGTCGGGCTCGACGTCCAGCGAGACCTACCGCGGCACGGCGGCGTTCTCCGCGCCCGAGACCCGGGCCGTCTCGAACTGGGTGAACTCGCGCGTGGTCGGCGGCGTGCAGCAGATCAAGACGCACATCGACTTCCACACCTACTCCGAGCTGGTGCTCTGGCCGTTCGGTTACACCTACGCCGACACCGCGCCCGGCCTGACCGCGGCCGAGGCGCAGAAGTTCCAGACGCTCGGGAAGCAGATGGCCGCGACCAACGGCTACACGCCGGAGCAGTCCAGCGACCTCTACATCACCGACGGCAGCGTCAACGACTGGATGTGGGCGACGCACAAGATCTGGAGCTTCACCTTCGAGATGTACCCGAAGGGCAGCAGCCCGGGCTTCTACCCGCGTGACACCCAGATCGTCCCGCAGACCACGCGCAACGACCAGGCCGTCGACATCCTGATCAACGCCGCGATCACCGGCTGACCCCCAGCAGTCCGGGCGCGGCTCGCGGATGGCCTCCTTCCCCGCTGGATCCGGGGAAGGAGGCCTGCGCGGTTTAGGGTGCGGGCATGCCTCTGTTCTCGTTCGAAGGGCTCAGCCCGCAGGTCCACCCGGACGCCTGGATCGCGCCCACCGCCACGCTCATCGGCGACGTCGTCGTCGAGAAGGACGCCTCGATCTGGTACGGCGTGGTGATCCGGGCCGACTTCGGCCGGATCGTCATCCGTGAGGGCGCCAACATCCAGGACAACTCGGTGATCCACGTCAACGACGGCGTCTGCGAAGTGGGCAAGAACGTCACCGTGGGCCACCAGTGCCTGGTGCACGACTGCACGATCGAGGAGCAGGCGCTGATCGGCAACGGCTCGACCGTGCTCGACAAGGCGAAGATCGGCGCGCGGGCGCTGGTCGCGGCCGGGGCGACGGTCACCCCGGCGACGGAGGTGCCGCCGGAGGTGATCGCGATGGGCAGCCCGGCGAAGAAGTTCGTCCCCCTGACCGACTCGGCGCGGATGTGGGTCGAGCACAACGCGGCGATCTACCAGGAGCTGGCGCGCCGGCACCGCGCGGGAACAAAACCGGTTTGACCCTCCAGTAACTGGAGACTCTAGCTTCGGGGCATGGCTCCGAAGAAGAAACTCACCCACCAGGTCACCCTGGAACTCACCGCGGGCAACGCCCCGGTCGTCGACCTCGGCAAGATGCTGGGGCAGACCGGGGTCAACCTCGTCGAGATCAAGAAGACCTACGACGCGGCGACGGCGGCCCAGCGCGGCGACATCGTGCCGGTGGTCGTCTCGGTATTCGAGGACCGTTCGTTCGCGCTCCGGCTCAAGACGCCCCCGACGTCGTTCCTCATCAAGAAAGCGTTGGGCGACAAGGGCTCTTCGCGGCCAGGGCACGAGGTCGCGGGCAAGCTGACGGAGGCTCAGCTGCGCGAGATCGCCGAGCGCAAGCTGCCGGACCTGAACACCGCCGACGTCGAGGCGGCGATGCGCACGATCGCCGGCACGGCCCGTTCGATGGGTGTCGTGGTCGTGCCCTGAACGTCGGGTGAACCGGTCCGCGACCGGAGTGGACTACGCTCTTCCCCGCAGCAGCGACTGGCGCCATCGAGGTGGAGCACCACCGGGAAGCGACGACGAGGCCGGCACCGCGCGCCTGGGTGAAGGCCACTCCAGAGCCGGAGTACGCCATGACACACCAGCCGAAACTGAACGCACTCGCCGCCGCCGACCCCGCCATCGCCGGGCTCGTCGAGGACGAAGCCCAGCGGCAGCACGACAAGATCCGCCTGATCGCGTCGGAGAACTACGTCTCGCAGGCCGTGCTCGAAGCCACCGGGACCGTGCTCACCAACAAGTACTCCGAGGGCTACGCGGGCAAGCGGTACTACGAGGGCCAGCAGTTCATCGACCAGGTCGAGCAGCTCGCCATCGAGCGGGCGAAGGCCGTGTTCGGCGCCGACCACGCGAACGTCCAGCCGTACTCCGGTTCGCCGGCGAACCTGGCCGTGTACCTGGCCTTCGCGCAGCCGGGCGACACCGTGCTCGGCATGGCGCTGCCCGACGGCGGCCACCTCACGCACGGCTGGAGCGTGTCCGCCACCGGCAAGTGGTTCACGCCGGTGCGCTACGGCGTCGCGAAGGAGACCGGCCGCGTCGACCTCGACCAGGTGCGCGACCTCGCCCGGCAGCACCGGCCGAAGCTGATCTTCGCCGGCGGGACGGCGATCCCGCGCACGATCGACTTCCCGGCGTTCGCCGAGATCGCCGCCGAGGTGGACGCGGTCCTCGTCGCCGACATCGCGCACATCGCCGGCCTGGTCGCCGGCGGCGCGCACCCGTCGCCGGTCGGGCACGCGCAGGTGATCACGACGACCACGCACAAGACCCTGCGCGGCCCGCGCGGCGCGATGATCCTCTCCGACGCCGATCACGCGAAGGCCGTCGACAAGGCGGTGTTCCCGGGGCTGCAGGGCGGTCCGCACAACCACACGACCGCGGCGATCGCGGTCGCGCTCGGGGAGGCGCAGCAGCCGTCGTTCAGCGAGTACGCGCACCGGATCGTCGCGAACGCCCGCGCGCTGGCCGACGCGCTGCTGGCCTGCGGGTACGACCTCGTGTCCGGCGGCACCGACAACCACCTGCTGCTGATCGACCTGACGAACAAGGGGGTCGCGGGCAAGCCGGCCGCGCAGGCCCTCGACCGCGCGGGCATCGAGCTGAACTACAACACGGTGCCGTTCGACCCGCGCAAGCCGTTCGACCCGTCCGGCATCCGGCTCGGCACGTCCGCGATCACCACCCGCGGCCTCCGCCCGGAGCACCAGGTCGAGGTGGCGGCGTGGATCGACCGCACGATCACCGCGGCGGCCGCGTCCGACGAGTCCGCGCTGGACACGATCGCCGCGGAGATCCGCGAGTTCCTGGCGCCGTTCCCCATTCCGGGTTACTCCGCCTGATTCAGCGCGTCGAGCACCAGTGCGTGCAGGGCCGGTGCGGTCGCGACGAAACTGCCGGCCGACGGCGTCCACGGGGCGCCGTCGGCGGCGGTGACGACCGCACCGGCCTCCCGCGCGATCAGGGCGGCGCCGGCCAGGTTGGCCGCGTCGCGGCCGTACTGCCAGAACAGGTCCAGCCGGCCGGCGGCGACGTCGGCGACCTGCCACGACGTCGGCCCGAAGTTCCGCACCGCGAGGGCTTTCTTCAGCACCGCGGTCAGTGAGGTGCCCGCTGCTTCGGCGACACCGGGCTGCCGGGTGACGAACGGCGGCTGGCTGGTGGCCGCGACGGCCGCGTCGAGCGACTTCTTCCGTGACGGCTCGATGGGAATGCCGTTCCGCTTCGCGCCTTCGCCTCGCTTCGCCGCGTAGGTCTCTTTCAGCCAAGGTGAGTGCAGCACCGCGAGTTCCGGCTCGCCGTCGCGGACGAGCGTCACGGTAAGGCAGTACTGCGGGAGACCCTGCAGCAGCTGCACGGCGCCGTCGAGGGCGTCGACCACCCAGACCTCGCCCGCGGGGAGATCAGCGAACTCGCCGGCCCACTTCGCCGCGGGCCGGAGGCCGGTGAGGGCGGCACGGAGGTTCGCGGCCAGGGGATCGTCGACGGCCGAGAAGGTCGCGGCGAGCTCCTCGAGCGAAGCGGGCGGCCGCGCCGGGGCGCGGACGTCGGTGGCCAGGGTTTCCACGATGTCGATCACGGATTTCAGCATGGGGCCAGGATTAGGCTCGCCCGGCGTCCAGGAGAACTCCAGGGCATCGAACCGAGCGAAACCGGACTCCGAAGTGCAGCTTTTGACGGAAATCGAACAGCGAGTCGTCTCCGCGCTCCAAGTCGACGGTCGCGCCAGGCCCGGCCGGATCGCCGAGGCTCTCGATCTCTCGCCGCGCACGGTCACGCGCGTGATCGCGCGGCTCAAGGCCGATGGCCGGCTGAGCGTCGTCTGCGTCCCGAATCCGGCGCACGGCCTGCGCGGCGCGCTGCTTCTGCGGGTGAAGGTGCTTCGCGGCCGGACGTCGGCGATCGCCGATGCGCTCGCGAAGCGTGATGACGTCCTCTTCGTCGACATCCTCGCCGGCGGTGAAGAAGTCAGCGCCATCGCGCTCGGCGGTCTCGACGGGCGGCTGGTGCACGACGCCTTGCCGTCGGCGTCCGCGGTCACCGAGCTGCGCGCGCACTCGATCCTGCACGTCTTCTCCGATGCGACCCAATGGCGAACCGGCCTGCTCACCCCCGAAGAGGTTGCCGCGCTGACCCCGCCGCCACCCGGCGAAGACGTACCGCTCGACGAACTCGACCGGCGGCTGCTGAACCGGCTGGCGGCCGACGCCCGGCTCGGCCCCGGCGACTTGGCCGTGGAAGCGCCGGAGTCCACCGTCCGACGGCGCCTCGACCGGCTGGCGGCGGCCGGTCGCCTTCGCACCTACGCGAACATCGACGCCCGCGCGCTGGGCCTGGAGGTCGACGCGAACGTCTGGATGACCGTCCCGCCCGGCCGGCTCGACGAGGTCGGGCGGACCCTGGCCGGTCACCCGATGGTCCACGGCACCCTCGCGACGACGGGCACCACGAACCTGATGGTGGCCGTCTGGTGCCGGGATCTCTCCGGCCTCTACGGCTTCGTGACCGGCCTCGACGTCCCGTCCGCCGAGGTCACCGTGGTCGCGCGGCCCGTCAAACGAGCGAGGAGACCCGGGTCACACAATATTTGATTGCACTCTACAAGCTTCCCGGGGAATACTTGGCTCAGGCAAGTAGTTGAGAGGTACAAGCAACTACGCGGAGACTTCCCGAGGGAGACCACCATGAGCGACACCACCACGGCGGAAGGAGCAGCCGCTACGAACGGCAAACTGACTCACCGCCAGATCCTGACCGTCCTGTCCGGGCTGATGCTCGGCATGTTCCTCGCCGCACTCGACCAGACCATCGTTTCGAGCTCGATGCGGACCATCGCCGACGAGCTCCACGGCCTGTCCCTGCAGGCCTGGGCGACCACCGCCTACCTCATCACCGCCACGCTCTCGACGCCGCTGTACGGCAAGCTGTCCGACCTCTACGGCCGCAAGCCCATGTACCTGACGGCGATCTCGCTGTTCCTGGTCGGCTCGCTGGCCAGCGGCATGGCGACGTCGATGTACGAGCTCGCCGCGTTCCGCGCCTTCCAGGGCCTGGGTGCCGGTGGCCTGATGTCCCTCGCACTGGCGATCATCACCGACATCACCGCACCGCGGGAGCGCAGCAAGTACCAGGGCTACTTCATGGCGGTGTTCGGCATCTCGAGCGTCGCGGGCCCGGTCGTCGGCGGCTTCTTCGCCGGCATCGACACCTTCGCCGGCATCACCGGCTGGCGCTGGGTCTTCCTGGTCAACGTCCCGATCGCGCTCGCCGCGCTGGTCGTCGTCACCAAGGTGCTGAACCTCCCGCACAACCGCGTGGACCAGAAGGTCGACTACTGGGGTGCGGTGGCGCTGGCCACCGGCCTGGTGCCGCTGCTGATCGTCGCCGAGCAGGGCCGCGAGTGGGGCTGGGGCTCCGCCGCTTCGATCGCCATGTATGTCGTCGGCGGGCTGGGCGTGGCCGCGTTCGTCTGGATCGAACGCCGGATGGGCGACGCCGCCCTGCTGCCGCTGCGCCTGTTCGACCGGCCGGTGTTCCGGATGTCGACGATCGTCACCGTCGTGCAGGGTGCCGGGATGTTCGGCGCGATGATGTCGCTGCCGCTGTACCTGCAGATCGTCAAGGGCGCGACGCCGACCCAGGCCGGCCTGCAGATGCTCCCGCTGACGCTGGGCATCATGATCGCCAGCCTGACCAGCGGCCGCCTGATCTCCAAGACCGGGCGCTACAAGATGTTCGCGGTGGCCGGGATCGGCCTGATGGCGGCGGCGCTGTTCGCGCTGGCGACGATCACCGTCGACACCTCGCTGGCGCTGGTCATGGTGATCGCCTTCGTGATCGGTCTTGGCCTCGGCGCCTCGATGCAGACGCTGGTGCTGGCCGCGACCAACGACGTCCGCCCGCAGGACATCGGCGTCGCCACCTCGGCGGCGACGTTCTTCCGGCAGATCGGCGGCACGGCGGGCACCGCGGTGTTCCTGTCGATCCTGTTCGGCACGGTCGGCGACCGGATCGCGAACGCCATCCGCTCGGCGATGACCACACCGGCCTACACGGCGGCGCTGGCGCAGCACCCGGAGTTCGCGAAGCAGATGCAGAGCGGCCTCGACGTCAACGACACGTCGTTCCTGTCGACGCTCGACCCGACGCTGGCCCGGCCGATCCTGCAGGGCTTCGCCGAGTCGATGAGCACGGTGTTCCTGGTCGGCGGGATCGTGCTGACCGTCGGCTTCGCGCTGGTGTGGTTCCTCAAGGAGAAGCCGCTCTCGGACAAGTCGGCCATGGAGCAGCGCGCGGAGGCCGAGGCGGACGCCGCTCCGGCTCTCGCCCTGGCGCACTGACCGGGTGAAAAAAGGCCCCTCGGGAAGCTTCCCGAGGGGCCTTTTCGCGTGCGGGCTAGTGGGCCGAGCCGCCGTTGGCCGCTTCCTTGGCCAGGCGGTCGGTCTCGCGCTCGTACGAGCGGCCGATCTCGGCCTCGGCCTCGGTGCGACCGACCCAGCTCGAGCCTTCGACGCTCTTGCCGGGCTCGAGGTCCTTGTAGACCTCGAAGAAGTGCTGGATCTCCAGCCGGTGGAACTCGTTCATGTGGTGGATGTCGCGCAGGTGCTCGAGGCGCGGGTCGTTCGACGGAACGGCGATGACCTTGTCGTCCGGGCCCTTCTCGTCGGTCATCCGGAACATGCCGATCGCGCGGCAGCGGATCAGGCAGCCCGGGAAGGTCGGCTCCTGGACGAGCACCATCACGTCCAGCGGGTCGCCGTCCTGGCCGAGGGTGTCGTCGATGAAGCCGTAGTCAGCCGGGTACTGCGTGGCCGTGAACAGGGTCCGGTCCAGCTTGATGCGGCCGGTCTTGTGGTCGACCTCGTACTTGTTGCGCTCCCCTTTGGGGATTTCGATCGTGACGTCGAACTCCACGCCTGTCCTCACTGCTTCTTCATAGGTCCCGGGCACTTGTACTGCGGGGGTCCGGGTGGCGAAGCCCCCGGCCGGGGCGGAGCCCCGAATGCCACAGTCACGCGTCGCGGGCGGCAACCTTCATGACTGTCTTGACGTCTCCTAGTGTGGACTACGCCCTGCCCGGAGGTCGCATCGATGTCGGCCTCGCGGCATGTGAGCTTGGCCCCTCCCGGGGCAGGTGAGAAGGAGTGGTGGGTGCCGGAAAACGACCAGCCGATGTGGCCTTCGTCGGACGAAGACCGCTCGTCGTCCGGCGCGCGGGAGACCACTCCGATGTCCCTGCCGGACCCCCCGGAAGCGCCGCCGGGCGGCTCCGGCGTGCCCAAGGTCACAGGCAGCCAGGCGCCGAAGGGATCGTGGTTCGCGCCGAACGTCCCGCCCGAGCCGGTTCCCGGTCTCAACGCCCCGGTGGAGGAGCCGCCGCCCCCGCCGTCCCCGGCCAAGCAGGACCTCGCCGACCGCCTCGGCAGCCGCGCGAAGCAGCAGCCCGCGGCCCAGCAGCCCCCGGCGCCGGAACCCGCCGCGCAGAGCACCCAGTACATCCCGGTCGAGCAGGCCGAGCTCGAGCCCGCCGCGTCGGCGTCGGCCGGGGAGAGCACCCAGTACGTCGAGCCGCCGGAGCCGAAGGCCGCCGCGTCGGCGTCGGCCGGGGAGAGCACCCAGTACGTCGAGCCGCCGGAGCCGAAGGCCGCCGCGCCGTCGGCCACCGGGGAGAGCACTCAGTACGTCGAGCCGCCCGAGCCCAAGCCCGCCGCGCCTTCGCCGGCCGGGGAGAGCACCCAGTACATCGAGGTGAAGCCGTCCGGGCCGGTGCCGGTGGTGCCGATCGAGCGCCACGTCCCGCCGCGGGACGAGCCGAAGCCGGAGGAGCCGCAGCAGTGGCGCGAAGAGCTGCAGCACTGGCGCGAGGAGCAGCAGCGCCGCGAAGAGCAGCTGAACCGCGGGGCCGGACAGCGCCGCGAAGAGCCGGCGGCCCAGCAGCAGCCTGCCGCACCCTGGAGCCAGCGCCTCGAGCTGCGTGAGGAGCGCGCCGGCGACCGGCCGGCCGAACCGGGCGACCGGCGTCCCGGGCTGCCGCCGGAGCCGCCGCGCGGGGTGGTGCCGTCGGCGTCCGCCGGCTCGCTGGCCCGGCCGCAGCGGATCGAACCCGACGGGCAGCGGTTCGACGCCGAGGCGACCGTCGGGATCGAGCGGCCCACCCAGTTCCCCGGCGTCTTCCAGCAGCAGCCCCAGGTCCGCGGCGACCAGCCCCGCACCGAGCAGCGGGCCGAGCCGCCCGCCGAGCCGCCGGCGCCGCCCGCGGCCGAAGCGCCGGCCGCCGCGGAGCCGCCGAAGAAGAAGCGGCGCAAGGGCAAGCTGATCGCGCTCGTCGTGGTCGTCCTCCTGGTGCTCGCCGGTGGCGGGGTGGCCGCGGCGACGCCGAAGGTGGCGAACCGGCTGGGCCTGCCGTGGGCACCGAACGCGCCCAAGGGCGACTCGCCGGCGCCGTCCGCGGCCACCCGTCAGCTGCAGGGACCGGCCACGTCCGGGACGGCCCCGACCGCGAACGGCGTCAAGTCCGTGCTGGGCCCGGCGGCCGGCAACAGCGCGCTCGGGCAGCTCACCGGCAGCGTGATCGACCCGGTGAGCGGGACCGTGCTGTGGGACCACGGCTCGTCGACGCCGGTGACACCCGCGTCGACGACGAAGGTGCTCACGTCCGCGGCCGCGCTGCTCTCGCTGGACCAGAACCTGCGGCTGTCGACCAAGATCGTGCAGGGTGCGGACCCGGGCACGGTGATCCTGGTCGGCGGCGGCGACACGACGCTCACCAGCCTGCCGCTGGGCACCGACTCCCCGCTCTACCCGGGCGGCGCGCACGTCGACGACCTCGTCGCGCAGGTCAAGAAGGCGGCGCCGGGCGTGAAGAAGGTGCAGGTCGACCTGACCCTGTTCAAGGGACCGACGACCGCGCCGGGCTGGGAAGCGGGCGACGCGCCGTCGACGTACGCGACGCAGATGTCCCCGGTGATGGCCGACGGCGGCCGCATCAACGCCAAGGACAACAACTCGCAGCGCACGGCGAACGCGGGCAGCGCGCTCGCGTCGACGATCGCCTCGAAGCTGGGTGCTTCGGCGGGTGGCCAGGCGACCGCGCCCAAGGACGCGAAGGTGATCGGCGAGGTCAAGTCGGCCCCGCTGACCGAGCTGGTGTCCGACCTGATGGTGCTGTCCGACGACGTCCTCGCCGAGGCGATCGCCCGGCAGGTCGCGCTCGCGAACGGCGAGGAAGCCAGCTACGCCGGCGGCGCGAAGGCGACCATCAAGGTCCTGAAGGACCACGGCTTCGACGTCTCGGGCGTCACGCTGTCCGACGGCAGCGGCATCTCGTCGCAGAACCGCATCCCGGCGCGGCTGCTGACCCAGCTCCTCGCGGCCGCGGCGGCGCCGGAGGGCAAGAACCCGGGCACGGCGAAGCTGCGCCCGGTGCTGGCCGGCCTCCCGGTCGCCGGCGGCTCGGGCACCCTCGCCGACAAGCGGTTCGACACGGCGGCGTCGCAGGCCGGCCGCGGCTGGGTGCGGGCCAAGACGGGCACGCTCACCGGGGTCAACACCCTCGCCGGGCTGCTCCTCGACCAGGACGGCCGGGTGCTGGTGTTCGCGTTCATGTCCAACGGCTCCGACACCGACCCCGGCCGGGACGCCCTCGATGCCCTCGCGACGAGCCTTCGCAAGTGCGGCTGCGCCTAGCGGACGCCGAACCGTACGAAGATCGTGGCCGGAAACGGGCACCGGGGCAGGTAGCGTCGGAAGGGTGAGTCAGGAAACGCAGACCCGGCCCATGGTCGACTGGGCGATCGCCGCGCAGACCGGCGCGTTGCTGGTGCGCGGGGGCCCGCAGGTGCCGCGCGAACTGGCCGAAGAAGCCGTCACCGACCTGCGCGAGCTGACCGTCGAGGCCGAGGGGCACGTGCGGCAGCTCACGAACCTGGGGCTCGACCTGCCGCTGCTGCCCGGTGAGGTCGTCGACCGCCCGGGCTGGGTCCGGTCGGCCGCGGCCGGGCTGGACGCGCTGACCGGGCGGGCGCTGCCCCAGCAGGGCGGCCCGCTCGGGCCGATCCTGGCCGGCGGCGCCGGTGTCCAGACCGGGCTGGTGCTCGCCTTCCTCGCCAGCCGGGTCCTCGGGCAGTACGACCCCTTCGGCGGCCCCGAGCGCGCCGGCACGCTGCTGCTGGTGGCGCCGAACGTCGTCGCCGCCGAGCAGGCGATGGACGTGCCCGGCCACGACTTCCGGCTCTGGGTCTGCCTGCACGAGTGCACCCACCGGCTCCAGTTCACCGCGGTCAAGTGGCTGCGCGATTACTTCGCCGACGAGGTCGAGCGGCTCGTCTCCGGGCTCACCAGTGGCGGCATCGGCGGCACCGACAGCCTGGCCGACCTGGTCGGCCGGCTGCCCGAGGCGATCAAGCAGGGCCCGAAGCTGAACCTGGCCGAGCTGCTCCAGTCGCCGAAGGAACGCGCGGTGTTCGACCGGCTGCTGGCGCTTTCGACACTCCTGGAGGGGCACGCCGACTACGTCATGGACGCCGTCGGGCCGCAGGTCGTGCCGAGCGTCGACCGGATCCGCGCGCGGTTCACCGCCCGGCGTAAGGGCGGTGGCGTCTTCGACCGGCTGCTGCGCGCGCTGCTCGGCGTCGACGCGAAGATCCGCCAGTACGAAGAAGGCGCGAAGTTCACGAAGCACGTCGTCGACGCCGTCGGCATGGACGGCTTCAACGCCGTCTGGCGGTCGCCGAACACCCTGCCCTCGCGCGCCGAGATCGCCGACCCGGCGGCGTGGGTCCGGCGCCTGCACGGATGACCGGGCCGGCGGTCGCGGCCGTCCGCCGGGCCGTGCGTGCCTTCCTGGAGAGCATGGAGAGCACCGCAGCGCCTTCCGAAATCTGCGTCGCGGTCTCCGGCGGTGCCGACTCGCTCGCACTGGCCGAGGCGGCCGCGTACGTCGGGCACCACCGCGGGCACGTCGTCCGCGCGCTGGTCGTCGACCACGGCCTGCAGGAGGGCTCGGCGAAAATCGCGGCCGACGCGGCCGCCGCGGCGAAGGCCCTGGGCGTCGACGAAGCCGAGGTGCGCCGGGCCGACGTCACCGGCCCGGGTGGCCCGGAAGCCGCCGCGCGCAAGGCCCGCTACCGGACGCTGGCCGGGCACGGCCTCGTGCTGCTCGGCCACACCCTCGACGACCAGGCCGAAACGGTCCTGCTCGGGCTCGGCCGCGGTTCCGGCCCGCGCAGCGTCGCCGGGATGCGGCCGCACGACCCGCCGTGGGGCCGCCCGCTGCTCGCCGTCGGCCGGGCCACCACCCGGGCCGCGTGCGCCGAGCTCGGCGTCGAGCCGTGGGACGACCCGCACAACGCCGAGCCGCGCTTCACCCGTGTCCGGCTGCGCACCGAAGTCCTGCCGCTCCTGGAAGACGTCCTCAACGGCGGCGTGGCCGCCGCGCTCGCCCGTACGGCCGCGCAGCTGCGGGACGACAACGAGGCGTTGGACACAGTGGCGGAGCGGATCTTCACCCGCGCGGGCGGCCCCGATGGGCTGGATGTGGCCACCCTCGCGCCGGAGCCCGCGGCGGTCCGGCGGCGGGTTCTCCGCAGGTGGCTGCTGGCTTCGGACGTGCGCGAACTCACGGACGCCCACCTCCGCGCGGTCGACGCGCTCGTCGCCCGGTGGCGCGGTCAGGGCGGCGTCTGGTTGCCGGGCAACTTGGAAGCGCGCCGGGCGCATGGCAGGCTCTGCGTCGTCTCCCAACCCACCACCCGAGGGGAATGACCCGTGTACGAGGGCGAAATCGCCTCCGTGCTCGTCACCGAGCAGCAGATCAAGGACAAGATCGCGGAGCTGTCGGAGCAGATCGCTGCCGACTATCCGGCCAACGGGCAGGGGGAACTCCTGCTGGTGGGCGTCCTGAAGGGTGCGGTCATGTTCATGACCGACTTCGCCCGTGCGCTGCCGCTGCCGACGCAGCTGGAATTCATGGCCGTCTCCTCCTACGGGTCGGCGACGTCGTCGTCCGGCGTCGTGCGCATCCTCAAGGACCTCGACCGCGACATCGCGGGCCGGGACGTCCTGATCGTCGAGGACATCGTCGACTCCGGCCTGACGCTGTCCTGGCTGCTGAAGAACCTCGCCAGTCGCAACCCCGCGTCACTCGAGGTCGTTTCGCTGCTGCGCAAGCCGGAAGCGGTGAAGGTCGACGTGCCGGTGAAGTACATCGGCTTCGACATCCCCAACGAGTTCGTCGTCGGCTACGGCCTCGACTACGCCGAGCGGTACCGGGACCTGCCCTACATCGGCACCCTGGACCCGAAGATGTACACGGCATAGTGCACCGGCGGAGTTCACCGACCGTTCACCGCAACCACCGGATTTTCGGAACCCCCGGCCCCCCGTTTGCGTCATAGGCTCTGATCACGTGCGTTAACCTATGCGAAGACCATTCGTGCCCGCGGTGACCGGGTCGGGGGAACGGGAGAGAGTGCAGATGGGGAACAGCAGCGCTGCCGACGCGAACGCCTTCAAGGCCGCGGCCGCGGCGGGTCAGGTCGGGATCGACCCGGACGCCGCCCAGGCCGTGCTGAACAAGATCCGCACCGGCAAGGACGCGGTCGAGGCCCTGCTCGCCGGCGCGGGCACGCTCGCCCAGCCGCCGATGCTGGGCGACAACCCGGTCGGCCACGCGATGGCCGCGAAGTTCGTGCAGCGCGCGGACGGCGGGGGCGACTCCTACGCCGCCGCGCTGCAGAACCTGCTCGACCAGTACTCCGACGCCGAAGAGGGCATCATCACGGCGATGGCCCGGTACCACGAGATCGACCAGGCCGCGGCCGACCCGTTCCGCAACGTCTGAGTCCAGAGGGGGATTTCGAAGTCATGGCTCCGAACCAAAGCGACCAGCCGTCGAACACCACTCCAGGCCCTACTGAGCAGGGCTCGCTCGTCCCGCTCGGCGACAACTCGGCGTCGCAGAACATCGTCGAGAGCGCCCGCGGCCGGTCCGACGGCTTCGACGTCGGCGACGACCGCGCGATCGCCGACCCGCCGAACTGGAGCGCCCAGAACAGCAACCAGCTCTGGCACGCCGCGTGCGACAACAACGAGCCCGGCACGGCGGAGGCGACCGGGCACGTGTGGGCGCACCACGGCACCGAGCTGAAGCAGGCGTCGGACCACCTGTACAACGCGATCGCCGAGCTGGGCAACGCGTGGGTCGGCAAGGGTGCCGCGGGGGCGCAGGGCGCGCTCGTGGCGATCGCGAACTCCGGTTCGCAGGCCTCCGAGGCCGCGCACACGATGTCCGACCGGCTCCACCGGCAGTCCACGGCGGCCGCGGCGGTCAAGCAGATGCCGCAGCCCGTGGTCTTCGACCCGAAGATGACCATGGAGCTGGCGCTGGCGGGTGGTCCCGCGGCGCTGACGGACGACCAGAAGGTCCAGTTCGACGCGGCCAACGACGTCAAGGCGCAGCAGGTCGCGATGTTCAACGCCTACACGCAGACGATGAGCGAGATCGACAGCTCGACCCCGAGCTTCGGCCCGGAATCGCTCGGCATGAAGCCGACGGCGTCGCACAACTCCCTGTCGTTCAACGCGGTGAACAGCGTCGGCAGCACGGGCTCGGTCGACGCGCTGCCCGGCGCGGGCGAAGCGATCTTCGCCTCCGGCGGCGCGGGCTTCGGCGGCCACAGCGGCGCGTTCGGTGCGCAGCACGCCGGGGTCGTCGGCCCGAACGGCGCCCACGGCGGCGTCCCGGCCGCGGGCTTCGGCGCGGACGCGGCCACGCTCGGCAGCGACGGTGCCGGCGGCACGGCCGCCGGAATGGGCGGCACCACCACCGGCGCGGGCCACGTCGCCCCGGCCGGCGGGCAGTCGGGTGCCGGCAACCCGCTCGGCAAGATCGGCATGGGCCTCGGTCTCGGCGGCGCGGCCGGCGGCCTCGGCGCGCTGGCGTCGCGGGCGCTGGGCGCGGGCAGCAAGTCCGGCGCGAAGAAGTCCGAGAACGAAACGACCCTGGCGTCGGCCGATGGCCAGGGCCAGAGCGCCGCGTCGGCCCAGGCTCCGCAGCAGGGCGTCGTCTCGTCCGCGGGCACCATCGGCGGGCAGACCCCGCCGCCGATGAACCCGGGCATGGGCGGCATGGCCCCGCAGGGGGCCCAGGGCGAGCGGGACGACGAGCACACGCACGCGTCCTTCCTCATCGAGGCGGACCCGGACGAGGCCTTCGGCGCGAACCAGGCGACCCCGCCGCCGGTCATCGGCGCGTGGTCCGAGGACGACGAAGACCGCTGATCCGTTCGGGCCGGGCACGCTCACGGCGTGCCCGGCCCGGTTTCTCCTGGGGGTGGCTCGATGCCGAACGCTGAGCTGCTCACCCCGGTCGAGGTCGACTTCCTGTGGGAGTCGGCCGGGCTGGGCGAGCTGCCGTACCCGCTGAACATCCGTTCGCACGGCGCGACCGTCGACGAGCGGGCGATGCTGCGCCGACGGACGTTGGAGGGGCTCACCGCGCGCGGTCTCGCCGATGGCCGCGGCCGGCCCGAGCCGCACATCGAGGACTACTTCGGCGTGCTGGCCGCCCCCGAGCTGAGCCTGGACGCCGTCCAGCTGATCGCCCCGGACGCCGAGGCGCTGCTCGCCGTCGCCGGCGTGCTGGGCGGCCAGGGCCTGCTGGCCGTGCAGGACACCCGCGGCCTGCACCTGCAGCCGTGCCCGGCCGACGGGCTCGCGAGCGCGATCGTCTCGCTGCTGCCCGGTGGCCCGCGCGGGACCGAAAAGTCGATCACGGTGCCCATGGAGCAGCTGGTCGGCGCACAGGGTGTCGACTTCCTGCAGCGCCGCGGCACCGGCGACGAGCGCACGTCGGCCGACGAGGACCGCAAGGCGCTGGCCCGGCTGCACGCCCAGCCGCGGCTGCGCGGCGGCCAGATCGGCGCCAACGCCCGCACCCGGATGGGCGCGCGCACCCGGACACCGGTCCTGAGCTGGTTCGACACCGAGACCGGCCGCTACTTCACCCAGGCCACCCGCGGCCGTGACGGCCGCGACTGGATCACGATCGCCCCGGCCGACGCCGCCACGCTGCGTCACCGCCTCGGCGAGATGCTCGCCGGAGCCGCGACGACCAGCGCGGTCTGAACCCGGGTCCTCCGGGCCGCCCGGTTCGCCACCGGAGCGATCCGGTTTTGTCGGTGCCGCGGGCTACGCTGGGCAAGAGTCCGATCCGGGAGAGTGATGATGCAAGAGTTCTTCTCGCCGCTGGCGTTCGACTTCCTCTGGGAGTCGGCGCGGGTCGGGGAGCTGCCGTACCCGCTGGTCGTCCGGTCGCACGGCGCGACCGAGAACGAGCGCGTGTCGCTGCGTCACCGCGTCGACGTCGAACTCAAGGCGCGTGGCATCCGCGAACCGCGCGGCACGTTCGCGCCGCCGATCGAGGATGCCCTGCACCTGCTGGCCTTCGCCCCGCTGACCATCGACGCGCTGCACATCCCGCAGTTCGAAGCCCCGACGGTCGGCGTCCTCGCGGCGGCCGACGAGACCAAGGGCGTGCTCGCGATCCAGGACGCCGACGGCATCTGGCTGCGGGACGTCCCACCGGACGCGCTCGTCTCCGCCGTCGTCGGAGTGCTGCCCGCCGGCCCGCGCGGCAGCGAGGCGTCGGTCACACTTCCGCTGGACGACGCCCTCCGCACCGCACCGATCCGGGTGCCGGCGTCGCTGCCGGCGGGTGAGGAAGAAGACAGGCGCCGGGGCAAGGCGCGCCGGACACCGCTGAGCGAGCGCCTCACGGCCGATCCGCGTGAGGCGTACGGCCGCATCGCCGGGCAGCCCCGGCTGCGCGGCGGTCAGCTGGCGGCGAACAGCCGTTCGCAGGTCGGGGCCAAGCAACGGTCCCGCGTGCTGGCCTGGTTCGACACCGCGACCGGGCGCTACCTGAGCCTCTCCCGCGCAGGTACGGACGGGCGTGAGTGGGTCACCGTGGCCCCCGCGGACCCGGCCACGCTGCGCACCCGGCTGGCCGAGATGGTGAGCAGTGTGTCGGACGGCACGCGATAGCGTGACCGGCGCGGACGCGGGCCGGGAACCCTGGCGCGGTATCGCCCGTTGACCTGCGAGAGGCTCACAGGGGATGAACGCGGCAGCGGACGGTACCCTGATGAGCAGGTGTTCAGGCACCGCGGGTTGTCAAGATCGTGATGGCGGGTATCACAGGAGCCGCCCAACCAGGGAGGGTCGAGGCCACCAGGGCCGAGTCGTATGAACCGGAAGAGCGTGCTCAGGAACCCACTGCTGTGGATCGTCGCGGGGTTGCTGGCGTTGTTCGCGTACAACACGATCTTCGACAGTGATCGTGGGTACACCCAGGCACCCATCTCGGTGGCGAACTCCCAGATCACCTCGAACAACGTCAAGGAAGTCAGCCTCGAGGACAAGGAACAGCAGCTCAAGCTGCTGCTGGCCAAGCCCATCGACGTCGACGGCCAGCAGGTCACCCAGATCATTTCGCAGTACCCGGCGGACGCCACCCGCCCGATCTACGACTCGTTGATCAAGGCGGAGTCCGGCGGCCAGCCGATCAAGTTCACCACCAAGGTCACCCAGCAGGGCGTGCTGACGCAGATCCTCATCTTCGCCATCCCGCTCGCCCTCGTCCTGGGCCTGCTGATGTGGATGATGAACAACGCGCAGGGCGGCGGCAACCGCGTCCTCAACTTCGGCAAGTCCAAGGCCAAGCAGCTGAACAAGGACATGCCCAAGACGACCTTCGGGGACGTCGCGGGCGCCGACGAGGCCGTCGAAGAGCTGTACGAGATCAAGGACTTCCTGCAGAACCCGGCGCGATATCAGGCGCTCGGCGCGAAGATCCCGAAGGGCGTGCTGCTGTACGGGCCGCCGGGTACCGGCAAGACGCTGCTCGCGCGAGCCGTCGCCGGCGAGGCGGGCGTGCCGTTCTACACGATCTCCGGCTCGGACTTCGTCGAGATGTTCGTCGGTGTCGGTGCCTCGCGCGTCCGTGACCTGTTCGAACAGGCCAAGCAGAACGCGCCGTGCATCATCTTCGTCGACGAGATCGACGCGGTCGGCCGCCAGCGCGGCGCCGGCCTCGGCGGCGGGCACGACGAGCGCGAGCAGACGCTGAACCAGCTGCTCGTCGAGATGGACGGCTTCGACGCCCGCGGCGGCATCATCCTGATCGCGGCCACGAACCGGCCCGACATCCTCGACCCGGCGCTGCTGCGCCCCGGCCGGTTCGACCGGCAGATCCCGGTGTCCGCGCCCGACCTGCGCGGCCGCAAGGCGATCCTCGAGGTGCACGCCAAGGGCAAGCCGATCGCCCAGGGCACCGACCTGACCAGCCTGGCCAAGCGGACCGTCGGCATGTCCGGCGCCGACCTGGCGAACGTGCTGAACGAGGCCGCGCTGCTCACCGCCCGCAAGAACGGGCACGTGATCGGCGACGTCGAGCTTGAGGAGTCCGTCGACCGCGTCGTCGGCGGCCCCGCCCGCAAGAGCCGGATCATCTCCGAGAAGGAGAAGAAGATCACGGCCTACCACGAGGGCGGGCACGCGCTCGCCGCGTGGGCGATGCCGGACATCGAGCCGGTCTACAAGCTGACCATCCTGCCGCGCGGCCGCACGGGCGGGCACGCGCTGCTCGTCCCCGAGGACGACAAGGACCTGATGACCCGCTCCGAGATGATCGGGCGGCTGGTCTTCGCGATGGGTGGCCGCACGGCGGAGGAGCTCGTCTTCCACGAGCCCACCACCGGCGCGTCGTCGGACATCGAGCAGGCGACGAAGATCGCCCGCGCGATGGTCACCGAGTACGGCATGAGCGCCCGGCTCGGCGCGGTCAAGTACGGCCAGGAACAGGGCGACCCGTTCCTCGGCCGCTCGGCCGGCCGGCAGGCGGACTACTCGCTCGAGGTGGCGCACGAGATCGACGAGGAGGTGCGCAAGCTCATCGAGACGGCGCACACCGAGGCGTGGCACGTGCTCAACACCTACCGCGACGTGCTCGACGAGCTGGTCATCGAGCTCCTCGAGAAGGAGACGCTGACTCGCAAGGACCTGGAGCGGATCTTCGCGACGGTCGAGAAGCGCCCGCACATCACCGTGTTCAACGAGTTCGGTGAGCGGACGCCGTCGGACAAGCCGCCGATCAAGACCCCGGGCGAGCTGGCGATGGAGCGCGGCGAGCCGTGGCCGCCGCCGGAGAAGGAGAAGCCGGTCCTGAAGCCGGAGCCGACCCCGGTCGGCACCGCCCAGGGCGCGGGTGACCTGCCGGGCGGTCCGCCGTACCCGTCGCCGGTCGACCCGAACGCGAACCCGTACGCC
The DNA here is from genome assembly GCF_040681595.1 of Amycolatopsis sp. NPDC051716. NCBI lineage: Bacteria > Bacillati > Actinomycetota > Actinomycetes > Pseudonocardiales > Pseudonocardiaceae > Amycolatopsis > Amycolatopsis sp. NPDC051716. Next base: position 417,057 of record NZ_JBFAZA010000002.1, read on the forward strand.
CCGCCGCAGCCGGGCGCCTACCCGAACGGCGGCCGTCCCTACGGCGGCCCGAACGGTGGCCCCAACGGCACGGCCCACTGGCCGCAGAGCTACGGCGGCCAGCAGCCGGGTGGTCCGGCCGGCCAGAGCGGCCCGCCGAACTACGGTGCTCCTCCGGGCTGGACGCCCGCGACTTCGCCGGGTGGTCAGCCGGGTCAGTCGTGGCGGCCCGGTGGTGAAGAACGCCCTCGTGAGCACGGCTGGTTCGCCGACCAAGCCGGCAACCAGCAGAGCGAGGGGGAGCGTCGTGACGTGGATGGACCAGAAAAGCCCCAGTGACGTCGCCGACCGCCCGGTCTTCGACCATGACCGGGCGGAGAAGGCGATCCGCGAGCTCCTCTTGGCGTGCGGCGAAGACCCGGAGCGGGACGGTCTCAAGGACACCCCCGCCCGGGTCGCCCGTGCGTACAAAGAGATGTTCGCGGGGCTCTACACCGAGCCCGACTCGGTGCTGGACCGCACGTTCGACGAGTCCCACGAAGAGCTGGTGCTGATCACGGACATCCCGATGTTCAGCCAATGTGAACACCACCTGGTGCCCTTCCACGGCGTCGCGCACGTCGGGTACATCCCGAACGCCGCCGGGAAGGTCACCGGGCTGTCCAAGCTCGCCCGGCTCGTCGACCTCTACGCCAAGCGCCCGCAGGTCCAGGAGCGCCTGACCTCGCAGGTCGCCGACGCCATCGTCCGCAAGCTCGAACCCCGCGGCGTCATCGTGGTGATCGAGGCCGAGCACCTGTGCATGGCGATGCGCGGCATCCGCAAGCCCGGCGCCCGCACGACCACCTCCGCCGTGCGGGGGCAGTTGAAGAACTCGCCCTCGTCGAGGGCGGAGGCGCTCGACCTCATCAGGGCGCGCCGGTGAGCGCAGGGCTTCCCGCGCCCGGCCGGTGCGTCGTGATGGGCGTGCTGAACGTGACGCCCGATTCCTTTTCGGACGGTGGCCGCTACCTCGGGCTCGACCAGGCGCTGGAGCACGCCCGCGAGATGTGGGCGCGGGGCGCCGACCTGATCGACGTCGGCGGCGAGTCGACCCGGCCGGGGGCGTCGCGTGTGGACGCCGCGACGGAACTGCGGCGCGTGCTGCCGGTGATCAAGACGCTCGCCGCCGAAGGGGTCGCGCTGTCGGTCGACACCACGCGGGCCGCTGTCGCCGCCGCGGCGCTCGAAGCCGGCGCGCACGTCGTCAACGACGTCTCCGGTGGGCTGGCCGATCCCGACATGGCGCGCGTCGCCGCCGAGGCCGGTGTGCCGTGGGTGCTGATGCACTGGCGCGGGCACAGCAAGGACATGCAGGCGCTCGCCGAGTACCGGGACGTCGTGGCGGACGTGCGGGCCGAGCTGCTGTCCAGAGTGGACGCGGCGCTCGCGGCCGGCGTGGCGGAGAGCGCCATCGTGCTGGATCCCGGGCTCGGGTTCGCGAAGAACGCCGAGCACGACTGGGCGTTGCTGCGCGGGCTCGACTCGCTGCGTTCGCTCGGTTTCCCGGTGCTCGTCGGTGCCTCGCGCAAGAGGTTCCTCGGCCGTCTGCTGTCCGAAAAGGACGGCACACCGCGCCCGCCGGACGGCCGGGAGGACGCCACCGCGGCGATCTCGGCGCTCGCCGCCGCGGCCGGTGCGTGGGGCGTGCGCGTGCACGAGGTGGGGGCTTCGCTGGACGCGGTCGCGGTGGCGGCCGCTTGGAGGACGGATGGCTGACCGGATCACGCTGACCGGGCTGCGCGTGTTCGGGCGGCACGGCGTGTTCGAGCACGAGAAGCGGGACGGCCAGGAGTTCGTCGTCGACATCACGGTGTGGCTGGACCTCGGGCCGGCCGCCGCGTCGGACGACCTGACCAAGACCCTGCACTACGGTGAGCTGGCCGAGCTGGCGGCCGGGATCGTCGCGGGCGAGCCGTACGACCTCATCGAGAGCGTCGCGGGCCGGATCGCCGACGAGGTGCTGCGCGACGAGCGCCTGAACGCGGTCGAGGTGACGGTGCACAAGCCGTCGGCGCCGATCCCGCTGACGTTCGACGACGTGGCGGTCACGGTCCGGCGCGACCGGTGAGCCGCGCGGTGCTGTCGCTGGGTTCGAACCTCGGCGACCGCCTCGGGTTCCTCCAGTCGGCCCTCGACGCCGTCCGGCCGGCGCTGGTCGCGGTGTCGAGCGTGTACGAAACCCGGGCGTGGGGCGTCGAGGACCAGCCGGACTTCCTCAACGCGGTGTGCGTGGTCGACGACCCGGCGCGCGACCACTGGGCGTGGCTGCGCACGGGGCAGGCCGCCGAGCAGGCGGCGGGCCGGGTGCGCGAGCTGCGCTGGGGCCCCCGGACGCTGGACGTCGACGTGGTCACCGTGGACGGCGTGACGTCGGAGGAGCCGGAGCTGCTGCTGCCGCACCCGGGAACGCCGGACCGCGCGAGCGTGCTGGTGCCGTGGGTGGAGATCGCCCCCGACGCGATCCTGCCGGGCCACGGCCCGATCGCGGAGCTGCTGAAGGCCCGCCCGGCGGACGAAGTGGCGACTGTCCGCCGGACGGACCTGGTCCTGCGCTGACCCTGGACGGTCCAGGGCTCGAGCGTGCGGCCTTGTGGACGCGGACCTGGTCTTGCGCTGCCGTTGTACCTAGCCCGGGGCCTTGAGCGTGCGGCCTTGTGGCACGGACCTGGCCCCGCGCTGACGCCGGACCAGGCCCCGGGGCTCGAGCGCGGCCCTGTGGACACGGACCCGGTCCCGCGTCAACGCAGGACCAGGCTCGATCGCGCGGCCGTGGACATGGCCCTGGTCCTGCGATGACGCGCGGCGAGGCGGGGATACCTCGGACGCGCGGCCCTGTGGACAACCCACGGCCCCTGTGGACAACCCGGCTGCGCGGGCCCGGAATTGTCGGCCCTCGCGAGTAACGTTGAAACCGGGGGTCCCCCGAGCGGCCGGGGCTGGAAAGGCGACTTATCGGTGAACCGGAGGTGGCCGTTACCGATCACCGCCGGTTCGTCGCCGAGCTGTCGCCTTCGTGCGGTCAGCCGCGCAGGGCGTCGATCATGAAGCGGACCGCGGGCTGGGTCGTCGGGACCGGGGGCCAGCCGTTGATCGTCGCCAGGAGCTGCCAGTAGCGCTCGGCCCGTGGGTCGCCGCTCGTGGCGAACCGGTCGGCGAGCTCCGCGCGGAACTCCGGGGCCGCCGCGTCCTGGTCCGGGCGGGCGGAGGCCGCCGCCAGGTCTGCCGCAAGCGTTTGCCCCGTCTCCGACGTGGGCGATTCGCCCGCCGCGATCGCCGCTTCCGCGCGGGAGACCCAGATCGGCCAGTTCTGCTGCCAGGCCCCGGCCGGCTGCTGGAACTCGCCGTCCTCGATCTGCTTCGCCTGGGTTTCGCTCATCTTGCGGATCAAGGCCCGGAACTCCGGGTCCTGGACCAGCTCGGCGAACTCGATCCAGGCCTCGAGCTGCTCGGGCGTCGGGTCGTCGGGCAGCTCCGGCTTCCCGGCGCGCATCCGGCGGTAGAACTCCTCGTCGATGTCGAGCCCGGCGACCATTTCGTCCCAGAACTCGTCGACCAGCCGCTTGCGCTCTTCGTCGGACATCGACGCGAGACGGTTCATCAGGTTCACTTCCTCCAGTTCGGAATTGCGCTTGGCCACCGCGCGCAGCACCGCCCGGCGCAGCCGCAGCCGCCGGATCTGCTCGTCGAGCGCCTCGACGTGCCGGACCGCCAGCTCCCCGATGGTCGCCGACTGGGTCAGGGCGGCGGAGACGTCGGCGAGGCCGAGACCCAGCTCCCGCAGCGTGCGGACCAGCTCCAGGCGGGCCATCGCCGCCGCGTCGTAGAGGCGGTAGCCGGCGTCCGTCCGCTCGGTCGGCGGCAGGAGGCCTTCGTCCGAGTAGAAGCGGATGGTCTTGACCGGCAGGCCGGTCCGCCGGGACAGCTCGCCGATGGTGAAGGTCGCGGTGGTGCCCACAAGACGCATGATGAACTCTCCAGTCGGCGGAGAGTCAACCGTACTTCGGGTCCGGTTCCGCGGCCGCGGAACATTACTGCGCGGTACCGTTGAGGTATGCACTTCACCCGGCCCCGTGACCTGGTGGTCGCCGGGCTGCTCGGCCTGGGCCTCGGCTACCTGCTCTTCCAGACGGCCTACGGCTCGCTGCCGCAGCTGCCGCTGCTCGCCGGCGTCACCTTCGCCGTGCTGGCCGTGCTCGAGGCCGTGCTCGCCTTCTCGGTCCGGTCGCGCATCAAGAACGGCCGGGTCGTCAGCGCGATCGGGGTAGCCCGATCGGTGGCCCTCGCCAAGGCTTCGTCACTCGCCGGAGCGTTCATGGCCGGCGCCTGGCTCGCGGCGCTCGCTTATGTTTTACCCAGACGTGACGAACTCGTCGCCGCGGTGCTCGACACGCGCGCCGCGGTGGTCGGCGTCGTCTCCGCCGCGGCCCTGGTAGCTGCGGCTTTGTGGCTCGAACACTGCTGCCGGACCCCGCAGGACCACGATCGTGAGCGCACCCGCGGGACGACCGGTTAGCGCTGGAATCCCACCGCTCGCTGGACCGAGTAGGTCTCGTTCGGATTACGAGCAGGTACGGTGTCAGTCATGACCGGCGTGGGTGACGACTCGCGCGGCCGCCTACTGGGCAGGCCGTGGCTCGTTGTCGGCTTTGTCCTCGCCATCGGAGCCACCCTCGCACTGGTGCTCAGCGACGATCTCCGCTACCTCAGGCTCGGGATCGTCGCGGCCCTCTGGGCCGCCCTGATCGGCGCTTTTCTCGCCGTGAAGTACCGCAAGAGCGCGGCACAGAGCGAGGACGCGGTCGCCGAGGCGCAGGCTGTGTACGAACTGGAGCTGGAACGCGAGATCGCGGCCCGGCGCGAGTACGAACTGGAGATGGAAGCGGAGAACCGCACCGCGGCCGACTCCAAGGGCCGCGAGGAGCTGGAGGCGCTGCGCGCGGAAGTGTCCGCGCTGCGCGACAGCCTCCAGTCGTTGTTCGGCGGCGAGGTGCTGCTCGAACGCGTCGCGCTGACCGCGCAGGCGACCCGGATGCGCAAGGTGTCCGACGAGAACCGCCTGATTCCCGACAACGCGCCGAAGAAGAAGCCCGCCCAGCTGATGGCCGGGAAGAAGCCGGTGGTCGAGGGCGGCGAGCGGCCGACCGAGCTGATCGACCGCGTCCTCGACGAGCGCCGCCGCAAGGCGTCGAACGGCAAGCCCGCCAACGGCAAGGGCCTCGGCAAGGGCAAGGGCTTCGGCGGCAAGCCGGTTCCGAAGGCACCGGCGAACGTCTCCGTGCAGAGCACCCAGCAGATGGCCCGGCCGAAGCCGCTGAGCGAGCGCCGTCCGCCGGTGCCGCCGGTCGACCCGGCGCTGAACGCCGCACAGCGCGAGCTGAAGGCCGCCGAGCTGCGGGCCGAGGCGGCGCGCCGCCAGGCCGAGTCGCAGCCGATGCGGCTGCCGAATCAGGACGAAATCGCGAAGCAGCCCGAGCGCCGGCCGGAGGCCGCCGCCGAGCCCACGCGCCGGGACGTGCCGCGGCCCGACCCCAAGACCGAGATCCGGCGTCCTCAGGAGCCGAAGACCGAGATCCGCCGACCGCAGGAGCCGAAGACGGAAATCCGCCGCCCCGAGCCGCCGCCCGCACGCCGGGCCGAGATGTCGCGTTCGGACATCCGCCCTGTCGAGATGTCGCGGCCCGATATCCCGCGCGTCGAGATGTCCCGCCCGGACATCCCGCGCGTCGAGGCGCCGCGGCCGGACATGCCGCGGCCCGAGGCGCCGCGGCCGAACGTCCCGCGGGGCGAAGCGTCGCGGTCGGACATTCCGCGGGTGGAGATGCAGCGGCCGAACGTCTCGAGGGCCGAAGCGTCGCGATCGGACATTCCGCGGGTCGAGATGTCGCGTCCGGACATTCCGCGCGTCGACATGTCGCGGGCGGATATCTCGCGGGTCGAAATGTCCAGGCCGGACATTCCGCGCGTGGAGATGTCGCGGCCCGATATCCCGCGTGTCGAGATGTCGCGTCCGGATATTCCGCGAGTGGAGATGCCGCGGCCGAACGTCCCGCGGGGCGAAGCGTCGCGAACGGACATTCCGCGGGTCGAGAGGTCGCGGACGGACCTTCCGCGCGTCGGCGGGCAGCCGAACGGCGCCCGGCCCGACCCCCGCAAGGCGCCCGAGCCGCCGCGGCCGGCGCCGGGCCGTCCGGCGGCCAACGTGCCTCCGGTGAAGCCGTCCGAGATGTCGCGTTCGGACATCCGGCCGGTCAAGGACCTCAGCGCGGCCTTCCAGAACCGCGACGACTTCGCCGAGCGCCAGCGGCCGAACCGGCCGAAGCCGCCCGAGCAGAAGCCGCCGATGCCGCGGGACGCCGCGGCGTCCCGCACCGACATCCCGCCGGTCGTCCCGCCGACCACGCCGGTGCCGAGCAACAGCCCGTCGCCGCGGCAGCCGTCGCGCACGGACCTGCCCCCGGTGGTGCCGCCGACCACGCCGGTCCCGGCGGCCGACGGCCGCCGCCCGTCGCGGCTGGAGCAGTTCTCGCGGGCCGACATGTCGCCGATCCTGGAGGAGCCGCCGTCCCGCCACGGTGGTGCGCACGGTGGTTCGCACCGCGCGCCGGCGGAGGCCGCCAAGGCCGAGGCCCCGATGGTGAACCCGACGTTGCCGGAGTCGGTCCGCAACTTCCAGGGCCGTTCCGGTGGCCGCCGGCGCAAGCCGGAGGACTCGCAGCAGCTGCCGGCCGTGCCCCAGGCACCGGAGCCCCCGGGCGGAGGCCGCCGCCGTCGCCCGGACGGCGAGCCCCCGGCGTGGGAAGGCATGGTCGCGGAGCGGGCCTCGATGTCCCGCCGCGGGATGGCCCCGGTCGACCCGGCGGACGTCGAGCAGCAGCAGAACGGCAACGGCCACAACGGAGCCCGCAACGGCCACCGAGCGGCCCCGGAACCCGCCCCGGGCAGCGGATCGCACGCAGCGGGCCGTTCGGTGAGCGAATTGCTGGCGGCGAACGGCGGCACCGGCTCGACGCCCCGCCGCCGCCGACGCGCGGAGGACTGAGCCAGCCGGTCGCGGATCGGGCTGTGGTTGGCACTCGGCGGGCCGCTCGATCGGCCGGCTGCCAGCGACCAGACGCGGCGCGCATGCCCCGCCGCGCCCATCGACCAACTCTGCGCGGACGCGGGCCAACGCCCGCTGCCTGCGTGCGGAGGGCCGAGCCCGGCCGGTCGCGGATCGGGCCGTGGTTGGCACTCGGCGACCCGCTCGATCGGTGAGCTGGGCTGCCAGCGGCCCAAGGCGGCGCGCGCCATGCCCCGCCGCGCGACCGCCGACCAACCCCAGCTCGGCTGCGGCGGACGCGGGCCATCGCCCGTCGCCTGTGTGCGGAGGGCCGAGCCCGGCCGGTCGCTGATCGGGCCGTGGTCGGCACTTGGCGGCCCGCTCGATCGCTGAGCTGAGCTGCCAGCGGCCGGAGGCGGCGCGTGCCGGCGGGCGGAGGACTGAGGCCCGTGCCCCCAAGGCAACCGCCCAGGCTCGCGCGTGCGCGCAGAGATGGCACCGGAGGCCACACTGAGGCGCGTCCCAGCGGCGCACAGCAGGCTGACCGGCGCGCCGTGTGTGCCAGGTGGCGTTTCTCTTCCGTTTCGGCCTGCGTAGGGTGACCCGCTGTGAGCGGAACCCTCTCGCCCGCGACGGGACTTGATCGCGGACGGCGGCCTCGCCGGGTCACCGTGCTGCTGCCGGTGCTCGGGCTGATCGTGGTGGCCCTGTGCGGCCTGTTCCTGTTCGGGCTCGCCACCGCGCGGGTCGGGCCCCTCGCCGTCACCATCGGGGTGCTCGCCGCGCTCGTGCCCGTGGCCGGGGTCGTCGCCGGGTTCCTGTGGGTCGACCGGTGGGAGCCCGAGCCTGCCAAGTTCCTCCTGCTCGCCTTCGCCTGGGGCGCCTGCATCGCGACCATCACCGCGCTGCTCATCAACACCACCGCCGAGGCCGTCGGGGACGAGCTGCTCGGCCAGGGCAGCGGGAACACCGTCGCCGCGCTCGTCTCGGCCCCCGTGGTCGAGGAGGCCGCCAAAGCCCTCTTCGTCGTGCTCATCCTCTGGCGGCGGTCCAGCGAGTTCGACGGCGTCGTGGACGGGGTCGTCTACGCCGGGTTCAGCGCCGCCGGGTTCGCCTTCACCGAGAACATCTACTACTTCGGGCGCGCCTTCGCCGACTACGGCTTCGGGGACGGGCACAGCCAGGGCGTCATCACGGCGTTCTTCCTGCGGGGCGTGCTCGCTCCGTTCACCCACCCGCTGTTCGCCGTGCTCACCGGCATCGGGCTCGGGATCGCCGCGCGGACGACGACCAAGGCCCTCAAGATCATCGCGCCGATCGCCGGGTACCTCGCCGCCGTCTGCCTGCACGCGCTGTGGAACAGTGCCGCGCTGCTCGGCGGGTCGAAGTTCCTCACCGTCTACTTCCTGATCATGCTGCCGCTCTTCTTCGGCGTCGTCTACCTGGTCATCCTCCAGCGGAAACGGGAGCAGCGGATCATCGCCGCCGCCCTGCCGCACATGGCCGCGGCGCGGTGGATCGCCCCCTCCGAGGTCGAGCTGCTGGCCAGCCTGCCCGGCCGCCGGGCCTGGCGCCGCCAGGCGAAACGGCAGTCCGGCAAGCAGGCCGCGAAAGCCGTCGCCGTCTACCAGGCGAGCGTGACGGAGCTGGCGTTCCTCGACCGGCACCAGCTCACCAGCGACACCGACCGGCAGCGCCAGCAGGAGCTGCTGCGCACCCTGAAGGCCGCCCGCGCGGAGGCGACGCGCCTCGCCGACGAGGCCGCCCACGGGTGAACCGGTCCGGGTGAAGCTGGTCACCCGGGCTCAACGACGCCCGCTCGCCCGAGTTAGTCTCGCGCCGTCGTCCGGTACCCGGAGCGGGACTGGAACGAGAGCAGAGGGAGTCTGCCAACCATGAGCGTCCACAGGCGCACGCCATGATGAGGCCCGCCCGCCTCGCGGTCGGCGTCGTTTCCGCCGGCCGGGTGGGCAGCGTGCTCGGCGCCGCGCTGGCCCGGGCGGGCCACACGGTGGTCGCCGCGTCCGGCCTGTCCGCTTCGTCGCTGGCCCGCGCGGAACGCCTCCTCCCCGACGTGCCACTCCTGCCGCCCGACGAAACCGTCCGCCGGGCGGACCTCGTGCTGCTCGCCCTTCCCGACGACGCGCTCGCCGGGATGATCCGCGGGCTCGTCGCCACCGAATCGCTCCGGGCTGGGCAGATCGTCGTGCACACCTCCGGGGCGCACGGCATCGACGTCCTGGCCCCCGCGGCCGAGGCCGGGGCCCTGCCGCTCGCCCTGCACCCGGTGATGACGTTCACCGGCCGCGAGGAGGACCTCGAACGGCTGGCGGCGTGCAGCATCGGCGTCACGGCGGCCGAGGACGACGAAGCCGGGTGGCACGTCGGCGAAGCGCTGGCCGTCGAGATGGGCGCCGAGCCGGTGCGGATCCCCGACTCCGCGCGAGCGCTCTACCACGCTGCGTTGGCCCACGGCGCGAACCACCTGATGGCGCTGGTCGCCGACTGCGCGGACCTGTTGCGCCAAGCCGGAATCGGGCAATCCGAACGCCTGGTCGCGCCACTGCTCTCGGCGGCATTGGATAATGTGCTGCGACACGGCGATCGGGCCCTCACCGGCCCGGTCGCGCGTGGCGACCTCGGCACCGTCCGCAAGCACCTCGAGGTGCTGGCGGACCGGGCGCCGGAGGTGGCGCCGGCCTACCGCGCGCTGGCCAAGCGCACGGTGGCGCGTTCGACGGCTGCCGGGCTGCTGGACACCGCGGCCGCCAAAGACCTCACCGAACTCCTCGACGATCCCGCCGAAGGGCACCAAGACCAGTGACCACACCGAAATTCAGCCGCGGCACCCTGAACGCGTTCGCGTCGCCCGAGCAGGTGAGCCAGGTCAGCCGGGCGCTGCACGGCGTCGGCCGCAAGCTGGCGCTCGTGCCGACCATGGGCGCGCTGCACGCCGGGCACCGCGAGCTGATCCGCCGCGCGAAGCGGCTGCCCAACAACGTCGTGGCCACCTCGATCTTCGTCAACCCGCTGCAGTTCGGCGCGGGCGAGGACTTCGAGGCGTACCCGCGGCCGCTGGAGGCCGACCTCGACATCCTGCGCGAGGACGGCGTCGAAATCGCGTTCACCCCGAGCGCGGACGCGCTCTACGCCGAGGGTGCCGTGGTGACCGTGCACCCGGGCCCGCTCGGCGACGAACTCGAAGGTGCCGTCCGGCCCGGTCACTTCGCCGGGGTGCTCACCGTCGTGGCGAAGCTGTTCAACCTGCTCCGTCCGGACTACGCCCTGTTCGGCGAAAAGGACTACCAGCAACTGGTCCTGATCAAGCGGATGGTGCGGGACCTGAACATCGACACGCACGTGATCGGCGTGCCGACCGTGCGGGAGCGGGACGGGCTCGCGTTGTCGTCGCGCAACGTTTACCTGACGCCCGAGCAGCGCGAAGACGCCATCGTCCTGTCGGCCGCCCTCACCGCGGGGGCGTTCGTCGGCCGGGACGGTGCGGACGCGGTCCTCGAGACCGCGTGGAAGACCCTCGCCGCGCGGCCCGCGGTCGAGGTGGATTACCTGGAGTTGAGGGGAACCGACCTCGGGCCCGCGCCCGTCGATGGTGAAGCACGGCTGTTGATCGCGGCCCGGGTGGGGAGTACCCGGCTGATCGACAACGTTCCGGTGTTGCTCGGCAAGGCCGTCGAGCACCCGGAGCGGCTGGACGCAGGGGAATAGGAGTCCACTATGTACCGCACGATGCTCAAGTCGAAGATCCACCGGGTGACCGTGACGCAGGCCGACCTGCACTACGTCGGTTCGGTGACGGTCGACGAGGACCTGATGGAGGCCGCGGACCTGCTGCCGGGGGAACAGGTGTCCATTGTGGACGTCACCAACGGGGCGCGGCTGGAGACCTACGTCATCAAGGGGGAACGCGGCAGCGGGGTGCTCGGCATCAACGGCGCCGCGGCCCACCTGGTGCACCCGGGTGACCTGGTCATCCTCATCTCGTACGGCCAGATGGAGGACGCCGAGGCGGCGACGTACCAGCCGCGCGTGGTGTTCGTCGACGCCGACAACCGGATCGTCCACCGGCACACCGACCCCGGCCACGCGCCGGAGGGATCCGGGCTGCTGTCCGGCACGGTGACGCTGCCGCCGGACGAGGAGGCGGCGATCTTCCCGGTCGCCGAGACCGCGGACGCCCGTCGCCTCGACGCGTTGCTGCACGCGGAAAGCTGACCCGCTTGCTGCTCACCGTCGACGTCGGCAACACGAACATCGTCCTGGGATTGTGGTCCGGCCAGGAGCTCGTGGGCGACTGGCGCATGCGCACGGACGCGCGCATCACGGCCGACGAGCTGGCGTTGACGGTCCGCGGGCTGCTCGGCCCGCACGCGGACGCGGTGTCCGGGATCAGTGCGCTGTCGACGGTGCCGGCCGTGCTGCGCGAGCTGCGGGTGATGCTCGGCCGGTACTACGCCCGGGTCCCGAAGATCGTGGTCGAGCCGGGCGTGCGCACCGGCGTGGCGCTGCTGGTGGACAACCCGAAGGAGGTGGGCGCGGACCGGCTGGTGAACACGCTGGCCGCGCACCACCTCCACAGCACGGCGTGCGTGGTGGTCGACTTCGGCACGTCGACGAACGTGGACGCCATCTCGGCCCGCGGCGAGTTCCTGGGCGGCGCGTTCGCGCCCGGGATCGAGATTTCGGTGGACGCGCTGGCGTTGCGCGCGGCGGCGCTGCGGAAGGTCGAACTGGTGCCGCCGCGGTCGGTGATCGGCAAGAACACGGTGGAGTGCCTGCAGTCCGGGATCCTGTACGGCTTCGCGGGCCAGGTGGACGGGCTGGTGCGCCGGATCGTCCGCGAGCTTTCCCCGGGCGGCGCGGAACCGGTGGCGGTCCTGGCCACGGGCGGCCTGGCGCCGCTGGTGCTGGGCGAGTCGGAGACGATCACCGACCACGTCCCGGAGCTGACGCTGCTCGGCCTGCGGCTGGCGTACGAGCGCAACATCCGGCCCTGACCTGGCCCCGAGGCGGCGTTCGACGCCACCTCGGGGTGCATCAGAAAGCTTTCAGCCGCGAGCCAGGCGGCGGCGCTCCAGCACGTACCCCAGCGCCGTCAACGCCAGCGCCGGGACGGCGATCTTCGCCTGCGGGAACCGATCGGCCCCCGGCGGATCCACCGCGCGGGAGCCCGGGTAGGCCAGCGCCGAAATCTGCGTCACCCAGTACAGCGACGCCAGCACGGCCCCCGCGTCGAGACCCGCCCGGTTCGGCCGCCGCCAGAGCTGCCACAAGCTCGTCGTCCCCAGCGCGAGCCCCAGGCTCATCGTCTGGCCGTTGTGGAACTTCGCGTGCGGTGGCCAGTCCGGGTTGAACACGTGCGTCTCGTTCCAGTCGGCCTTGTACGGGCCCACCGCGGTCACCAGCGAGGTCAGCGAGATCAAGGCTCGCCCCCATGATTTCCTGCGCATTCCGGCAGTATCAAACCTCCACTTGGATCGAGGTCAAGGACGAAGTGCGTCAGCGCCGTCGTGCGCGCAGGACCGTGGTGACCAGCGGCAGGTCGAACTCGCCGTGCGCCGTGGCCGGGTTCTCCGCCAGGAATCGCCGGAGCCGGTCCAGCAGGGCCGCCGACTCCTCCGGGGCCGACACGATCACCTTCGAATAGGTCGCGATCGTTTCCAGCAGGGTCTCCGCGGTGCGCCGTTGCGTGTGGCGAAACCGGTCGCTTTCGAATGATTCGAAGGCCGGGTGCGTCACCTCACGCATATCTTCGATGCTCGTCGGGCGGCGGGCGCCGTCGCGGCCCAGCGCGGTGAACTCGGCGATCCACGGCACCGATTCGTCTTCGTAGTTCCACATCGGCACGCACACCCCGCCCGGGCGCAGCACCCGGCCGATCTCCGTCATCGCCACCGGCACGTCGAACCAATGGAAGGCCTGGCCGACGAAAACCGCGTCGACGGTGTCGTCGGGCAGGGGGATCCCTTCCGCCTGCCCCGCCAGTGACGTCACCGACGGCACGGCCCGCTCGAGTTCCGCGCGCATTTCCGGGTCGGGCTCGACCGCGGTGACGTCGAGCCCGAGCGCGCTGAGGCCGAGGGTGAGCTTGCCGGTTCCGGCGCCGAGATCGAGGACCCGGCGCGGTGTTCCGCTCGCGCCGGAAAGCCCCCACTCGATCGCCTCCCGCGGGTAATCGGGCCGGTGCTGGGCGTACTCGGCGGCCCGGCTGCCGAACGAAGATGCGCGCTGACCGTGTGTGGGATCACTCACGACATCCAGGCTAATGGAGAGAAAGGTAAAGGTAATCCGGTTGGCGTAGCGGCCGGCCGGGTTCGTACCCTATGGCCATGACCGAAAAGCCTCCTCCCACCAGCGAGCCCGCCGAAGACGAACTGCCCGAGCAGATGCGGGTGCGCCGGGAGAAGCGCGACCGGATCCTCGCGGAGGGTATCGATCCCTACCCGGTCGAGGTACCCCGCACGCACTCGCTCGCCGAAGTGCGGGCGGCGCATTCCGGCCTTCCCGCCGACACCGCCACGGGCGAGCAGGTCGGCGTCACCGGCCGGGTGATGTTCCTGCGCAATACGGGCAAGCTGTGCTTCGCGAGCCTCCGCGAGGGCGACGGCACCGAGCTGCAGGCGATGATCAGCCTGGCGAAGGTCGGCGAGGACGCGCTGGCGGCCTGGAAGTCCGACGTCGACCTCGGCGACCACGTGTTCGTGCAGGGTGAGGTCATCACGTCCAAGCGCGGCGAGCTTTCGGTGATGGCCGACGCCTGGCGCATCACCTCGAAGGCGCTGCGGCCGCTGCCCAACGCCTTCAAGGACCTGGCGGAGGAAACGCGGATCCGCCAGCGCTACGTCGACCTCATCATGCGCCCGCGCGCGCGGGACGTCGTGCGCACGCGGGCCGGCGTGGTCCGGTCGCTGCGGGAGTCGTTCCACCGCCGCGGGTTCACCGAGGTCGAGACGCCGATGCTGCAGACGCTGCACGGCGGCGCCGCGGCCCGCCCCTTCGTCACGCATTCCAACGCGTTCGACATGGAGCTGTTCCTGCGGATCGCCCCGGAGCTCTACCTCAAGCGCTGCGTCGTCGGCGGCATCGAGAAGGTCTTCGAGATCAACCGCAACTTCCGGAACGAGGGCAGCGACTCGTCGCATTCGCCGGAGTTCGCGATGCTCGAGTACTACGAGGCGTACGCCACCTACGACACCAATGCGGTGATGACGCGGGAGCTGATCCAGGAGGCCGCGCAGACGGTGCTGGACACCCAGGTCATCACCCTGCCCGACGGTTCGGAGTACGACCTCTCCGGCGAATGGACCACGCTCGGAATGTACGAGTCGTTGTCCGATTCCCTCGGCGAAGAGGTGACGCCGGAGACGCCCGCCGCCAAACTGCTCGGATTCGCGCAGGCCAGGGGCCTGGAAGTGGATCCGAAGCTCGGGCACGGGAAGCTCGTCGAGGAACTGTGGGAACACCTCGTCGGAGATCACCTGCACGCACCGACGTTTGTCCGTGATTTTCCGCTGGAGACGTCGCCATTGACGCGGCAGCACCGCTCCCGGGCAGGGGTGGCCGAGAAGTGGGACCTCTACGTGCGCGGATTCGAACTCGCCACCGGATACTCCGAGCTGGTCGATCCGGTCGTCGAACGGGAACGCCTCACCGAACAGTCGCTGCTGGCCGCGCAGGGCGATAGCGAAGCCATGCGGCTCGACGAGGATTTCCTGCGGGCCCTGGAGTACGGAATGCCCCCGAGCGGTGGCGTCGGAATGGGGATCGACCGCCTCCTCATGGCGCTGACCGGTCTCGGTATCCGGGAGACGATCCTCTTCCCGCTGGTGCGGCCTGAATAACCCGGCCGTGTGAGGATAGCGGCCGGTTATGGCAATGAGATTTGCGTTGCACTGCAGAAGCGGGTACTAATGTTCTAGACAAAGTCTTCTGTCCCGGGGCTTGCCCCGTACCAGATCATTGAGTAAGCCCCGCAGGAGGAATCGGATGGCACAGAAGGTGCTCGTCTCGCTGGTCGACGACCTCGACGGCAGTGAGGCGGAAGAGACCGTCGAGTTCGGTTTGGACGGAGTCAGCTACCAGATCGATCTCTCCTCGGAAAACGCGGAGGAGCTCCGGGACGCGCTCGCTCAGTATGTCGAGCACGCGCGTCGTGCGGGCGGCCGCAAGCGCGCCACGGTTCGTCCGGTCGCGGGTAAGGGTTCGGCTCGTCCGGCCGCTGTCGACCGTGAGCAGAACCAGGCCATCCGGTCGTGGGCGCGCAAGAACGGTTACGCGGTTTCCGACCGCGGCCGCATCCCCTCCGAGGTTGTCGAGGCTTACCACAAGAAGAACTGAAGATTGTTCACACCGCCTCCGCTCGGGTCGGCCGCGGGTCGCTGACCAGCAGTTATCCTCCGCTGCGGAAGCGGTGTCGACGCGGGGTTTTCAGTGTGGCCGCCGGGCGAATTCCGCCCGGCGGCTTTCTTCATGTCCGATGGCTGTCCGGTTCCCGTTCGGGGCCGCGGGCGGTTCGGGCGTACTCGGCAGGCGACTGGCCGGTCACCGTCCGGAAATCGCGGATGAAGTGCGACTGGTCGCTATAGCCCAGTCGAACCGCCAGACCGGCGTAATCGAGTTGTCCTTCGGTGACGATCCGCTGCGCTGCGTCATTGAGCCGGTAAATCCGGATCGCCCACTTGGGCGGGAGGCCGACGTGTTCGGCGAACACGCGCTGGATGGACCGGGTGGTTAGTCCAGTATCCGCGCACAGTTGCGCCACCCGGGTAATTCCCGGATCCCGCGCGATTTGTTCCACCGCCTCCGCGGCCGCGCGGGCGGCCGGGGACAGCCGCACGGGATTTGCGATCAGCAAGTTGTCGATCGCGCCGACCATTTGCGCATCCTCGCCGGCGGTCTGCACCGATTCGGCGGCCGCCGAGGCCGCCGGTCCGAAAACATCGGTGAGCGGGACGGCCCGGTCGGCGATGTCACGCACGGGCCCGCCGAGGAACGCGCGGAAGGTGCCCGGCCGGAATCGCACGCCCAGGCCCTGGACGCGGCCGGTCAAGCGGTGGGAAAAGACGTCGCGGGCCGGGCCGTGGACGCCGGAGGCGCCCGGGAAGAACGTGACGTGGACCGAGAGGTTCGGCAGCACCCGCTGCTCGTACGGCGGTTTGCCGCGCCGGTCCCAGCGCAGGATCCAGTGGTATTCGACGAATTCGGCGAGTTCCGGGGCCGGCGAGTGCCTGGTCAGCGTGAACATCGTGCGCGCGGTGGCTTCGGCCACGATGCCGCGCGGGATCCGGTGCGTCACGGGTTCACGGTAGCTGTCGCGTTCGTTCAAGACGCGCTGCTCGCCGGGAGTTTGGATCACCGCCATGACTGCCGAGTTGCTGCGTCCCGCCGCGGCCGAATTCCTCCGGATCGCGTGTGCGGTCCCCGACCTGACCGCGCCGACGCCGTGCGCGGGCTACGACGTCCGGGGGCTGCTCAACCACCTCCTGTACTGGGGCCCGTGGCTGATCGCCGCGGGACGGCGCGAGGGCCCGCCCGCGATGGGGTCCGGCGAAGCGGAGGCGGCCCTGGTGGCGGACGGCTGGCGCGCGGACCTGGAGAAGCAGACGGAGACGCTGGTGGAGGTGTTCGGGACCCCGGCGGCGTGGACGGGCACGACTTCACTGGGCTCGGCGCCCATGCCGGCGGCGGTGGTGGGCGCGATGGTCCTGGGCGAGTTCGTACTGCACGGCTGGGACCTGGCCCGGGCGAGCGGGCAGCAGCTGCAGTGCGCGCCGGAAGCGGCCACGGCGGTGTACGAGTCCGCGGTGGCGATGGGCGACCAGGCGCGGTCGATGGGGGTCTATGGGCCGGCGGTGGCGGTGGCTGCTGAAGCCTCGCCGTTGGAGCGGGCGCTGGGAGCTGCTGGGCGGGATCCGGGGTGGAGTTGTCCACAAGTGGGTTGAGCTGTGGACAGGTGGGATTCGGGGGCCGCTATCGGCGGGTTTCGTCGGCTGGGGTCGATAGACTGGCCTAGGGGCCGCCCCCCAGGGATCGGGCGGGGCTGTGTGCCGGGCGGGGCTGTGTGCCGGGCGGGGCTGTGTGCCGGGCGGCGGCGCACTCGGACGACGATGACAGCAAGCACTAAAGCAGCGACTCTCCGGGCCCAGGTGGCCGGCTCGTGCGCGGCATGAGGGCGGCAGGCGCCATCGAGCTGCTGGCAGCGGCCTTTCCCAGCTGATCGTCGAGACCGGCTGGCTCAGTTCGGTCGCGGTCATCCGCAGCGAGATCCCGGCCCGGCGGGACCCGGGCGGCGATCCGGGCGTGGCAACTCCTGAAGCTCAAGTGACGCGACCACCCCTGGAAACCGCCCAGGGGTGGTCCCAAGGGGCCGGGCCGGGCTGTGTGCCGGGCGGGGGCCGTTTGCGGCCCGCCTGGCTACCGAGAACAGGTGCGCGGGCAGCCGTCGCACTCGGACGACGATGGCAGCAAGTACGAAAAGCAGCAGCTCTCGCGCCGCCGCGTCCACTCGCGGTGGCCCTCCGGCCCCTCCCTCAAGCGCAACGTCGACGCCGACGTCAGTGGCGCGTACCGGGCGTCGAGCACCAGTGCCGCGTCCGCCACGCCCGCTCCCTCGGCCTCCGGGGTCCCGCCCTGGCGGCCCGCCCACCACAGCGAGTTCTCCAGCGCGTCCGTCGCCGCCGCCCAGAGCGTTCTGCGGCCCAATCGGCTGAGCGGTGCGTACGCCCGGACGAACTGGGCCGCGTGAGCCAGGTAACGGGCCCGGAGGACCGCCGCCAGTGCGCGCTCGTCGCGGACCACCGTCGCCTCGGGGCGGGCCGAGCCCGGGTCGGTCGGGAGGCAGTGGAACGCGTCACCCAGCACCGCCATGCCGTCCGGGTGTGGACGGTCGTCGGCCAGGCGGAACGCCAGCTCCGCCGGCTTCAGCGACGGCACCCGGCGCTCGTGGTGCCACAACAACCCCGCGACGTACGCCGGGACGTGCAGGTACCACGTCAGGACCCAGCTGGCCGTGGTCGGCGACGGCGCCGAGGAGTGCTCGCGCAGCAACCAGTCGCCCAGCAGGCCGCGCCACTCGTCGAAGTACGCCGGCGTCTCCAGCAGCTCCGAACAGCGGATCCAGCCGGCCGGGACGTCGCGGCGCAGCTCGGTACGTTCCTGCAGGCCGGAGACCCGCCGCAACGACGACGCGAGGCCGTCGCCGACCTCGCGTGCGTCACGGAAGGACCGCTGCTGGCTCAACCGCGGCCCTCCTCGTGGCGCCGTAGTGGATTAGGCGTGCCTAACCTTACAGGCTTTCGGAAGCTCCGCCAATCGGGTGGGGCACTCCCAGCTTGCGGACTGTTCGCGGTGAGCGGACAGAGCGCGGATGGCGGAATCCCGGTGGCCGTTCGCACGTTGGGCTTGACGTAAAGGTGCAGGGCAACCTGATGATGGAAGCACCCGGCGGACCCCACGTCCGGGTGCGGGAAAGACCGCGAACAGCCGTAGTGGTAAGCCAGTGCGACCGCTTGGCTACTAGAGTGGTCTCACGGTGCTGAATCCATCGCGGTGAAAGCACGATGGAAACGGGCCGCCGGCGCAGCAGTCGAGGGAGTGCACATGTTTGAGAGGTTCACCGACCGCGCGAGGCGGGTGGTCGTCCTGGCTCAAGAAGAGGCCAGGATGCTCAACCACAACTACATCG